>CABQGZ010000032.1 GCA_902463835.1 uncultured Lachnospiraceae bacterium | reverse complement strand
CAAGTATAAGATATTTCATTTTCATATAAGTTCATTTCTAATATACTATTCTCACATCTACACATACCTATGAAAATAAAAAAGATGAAGGAGGATGGGTAATGAGTAAGAAGTACGTAAGATTACTAAGTGGGTTCTTAGCAGCAGCTATGCTGCTGACACAGCTAGCGATTCATGAACCTGTGTATGCGCGCGAAGAGGATGTTGCTGATAATCGGTCATTCGAACCGCCGGTATGGCCGGACGAGGACACGCCGGATACTGCCTATGAAGTGAAAGAACTGGGCGGCCAGGGAATCGCGTCTGCAAGCTTTTCCAAAAATGCAGGCAGCGGAGAGTATGACCCGGAGAACTTAAACGATGGTGATCTGAATACCCGGTGGTATGACGGCGAGACAACGCCCGGACACTGGGTGCAGATTGATTTGCGCAAGACCTATGGAATCTGCGAAGTAGAGATAGACTGGGATACCGGCGGAGTACATGCGCCGAAGTATGAGGTACAGGTATCCGAGGACGGAGAAAGCTTCCGTCATCTCTATACCGGAAGCGGCGTGGAAGGAAACCAGAAAATGTCCGTAACCGGATATGGCAGATATGTGCGCATCTATTTTGTACAGAACGGCCAGTGGGGAACTTCCATCAACGAGCTGAAAATCTATGGAACCGAGGAGATCACGAAGGACCATCTGGAAGCAGAGGATCTTGCGCTTCTTCAGGGAGTCAACAGTACAGAGGATGCCAATCGTGTATTTGTAAAAGAGCTGGAGTATGCAAGCGGCGGAAAATACGTAGGCGGCTTTGAACAGGCAGGGGATGGCGCCGGAATTCAGTTTATCAATTCATTGGGCGACAATACCAGGGATGCATACCTTCTCTATCTTGGATATGCCAGAGAATACTATGAGAAGGGCGACCAAATCAGCATTTATGTAAATGGTGAGAAAAAGGGCGCCATGGAACTGGTGGCGGAAAGCGATAACGTGAATAAAACCATTCATTCAGCCCCCTTTGCCCTTAGTCTTGCAAAGGGAGATCAGGTGGCGCTCAAGGTAGATGCGTCAGCCGGAGATAAGGGCTATCTGCGGATGGATTATGTGGAACTGGAGGCTCAGAGCGCAACAGACCCCTCCAGCCAGATTGCCTTTACCTATCCCAAACTGCGGATGCAGGCAGGCTCCACGGCCAAACTGCTTCTGGATACCGGCAAAATTGAGAGCGTAGAGTTCTTTTCCGAAAATGAAGATGTTGCCACCATTGCCGGGGATGAAGTAACTGCGGTGGCAGAAGGAAGCACTCGCATTATGGCAAGGCTGAAGCAGACTCCTTCTATTTATGCGCTGGCAGAGATTCAGGTAACCAGCGATGCAGGTGCATCTGAAGTGATTCTGGAAGCAGAAGAAGGACAGCTTATACAGGGCGAGAATGCTGCAAAAGAGATTTTTGTAAGAAATGACGGTGCAGCTTCTTTGGGAAAATGCGTGGACGGCTTCTATGACAGTGGAAACGGAGCAGCCGTAGAATTTACACTTCCTGCGGATTTAAAAAAGGCAGAATATAATTTGTCGGTATTGTACGGAAGAGACAGCTACCTCCATGCCACCGATTATATGACCATCTGGGTGAACGGTGAAAAGGCAGTACGTCTGATAGCGCCTGCCTGGTCAGGCTACAGTGATTATAATTACGGCCCGTCCGCAGCATTGGTATTACAAGGCGGCGATAAAGTAAAGGTCGGTGTGGATCGGCCGGCCGGTGATTGGGGATTGTACCGCATGGACAGCCTGCGCCTTGCGGAAAATATGGCTGTTCCGGTAACTTCTGTGGACATTACTGAGACAGAGGTTTCTGTAAAAAATAAAGAATCCGTAACCCTTGCAGTTACCATAAGCGATGGTTCCAATACCAGAATTGACTGGGAATCCGCGGATCCGTCTATTGCAACCGTCTCTGGCGGTGTGGTACGCGGTCTTTCTGAGGGAACTACTACAATTACCGCATATTCTGCATTAAATCCCGCCATCAGGGATACTGTGATGGTAAATGTGATCGCTAATGAGGATATGGAGATTCTTAAGAACGACCAGCTGGAAGTGATGATTGACAAAAGCTTCCCCAAGGTATACGAATACAAATTACTGTCAAACGGTGGAATCATGCAGGGAAATACAGCTCCCCTGGATACCGTTAAGCTTAACAATAAGGAATATAAGCCGGAAGTTGCATATCAGAAGATCAGCGACACCAAGGCGGAATATAAGCTGACCGTAGCGGAATTGGAAGCAGAGATTACACTGACCTTTGCGGTGGATGAAAATGATTTTAAGATGGATGTTACCAGTATCAAAGAAGGCGAAGGCGACGACAAGCGGATTTTTCTGTTTGAAATTCCAGGCCATAAGATGATCTCGGTATCCAGTCTGGAAGAGGATGCTGCATTTGCAGGCTCCAAGATGGTGACCGATATTCGTCAGACCGGGGATGTATTCGAGGATCTGACCGTTTACACGCCTTTGAATGAAAAGGTGGACAAGGATTATTTATATGCATTTTTGTCCAATGAAAAGATAGCTGCCGGTATTCGCAGCAATGCCATGGAGAATCGCCTGGCAATGCAGTCTGTCAAAGAAGGCACCTCCTATGTGACCAGTCTGTGGGCCGGTACCTGGAGATACCGGGGAGATGATTACACCAAGACTTTCCAGGATACCAGAGGCGATTATGGTGCAAAGAATGAAGTGGTGACCAGAACCTACAAGGCAGAATATACCGAAGATTTACCCTTACTGTACATTTCTTTTGCGGAGGATTTGAATCGCAGTGGGGATGTAGACTGGCAGGATGGCGCCATTGCTTTCCGTGATATTATGGAGCTGACGGATGGTATGGACCAGATTCCGGACGCTGTGGTACAGAGACTGGTATTTCCCCAGTCCGGTGAAGGTAACTATCCCTACCTGGCATCGCTGGATGAAACCAAGAAGGTATACCTGGCTACCGATGGACTTGGTCAGTTGATTTTGAACAAGTACCACAACGAAGGAAACTGGGCGGACCTTGGTTATTATGATGACAAGCTGGGCGGATATAAAGATTTCAAGTATTATGTAGACGAAGCAACCTTAAATTATAATTCGTGGGTGGGTGTACATACCAACTTTACTGAGATTTACGGAAAAGCGCGTGCGTTCCGTCCGGAAATCGTAGCCATGGAGGCCGATGGCATCACACCGGTAGGGCACGGATTTACCGCATATTCGCACTGGCTGCAGCAGGTGTACAGCCCGGATATTCCAGTGCTGGCGCTCACCTTGGAACGTCAGAAAGATATTGTGGGATTTAAAAATGCAGTTCCCAATCTGGGCTTCATTTACAGTGATGTATTTTCCGGCGATGGCTGGAAGGGCAGACGGCTGGCAGAGGATTATAAGGCAGCAGGGCTTGCCTACTTTGTAGAGTGGCCCTATCAGAATGAGGCAGAGGCTGTCTGGGCACACTGGGCCGTAGAGAAACCCTATAGTCCCACAAATCTGAAAGCTTATGCATCCGATATTGCAAGATTTATTTTCAACCACACCAAGGATCGCTGGGATAACTTTGCTGATGACAAGGATCAGGCAGGTGCAAGCTCCAGACGTCCCAACAGCGCCAACCTTCTGATGGGTGCAGATACCACTACCTATGAAGGATGGCCCCAGAAAAATACGAATAATGGTTATGATACTGCCATTGCAACGGTATTTGACAATAACCTGCCCACAAAATACATGCAGCACTTCCCGATTCTTCGGATGGAAAAGGATGATCTGGGATGGGCAACTCACATCTGGTTTGAGGAAAATGTAGAAGTTTTCCAGGATACGAAAAATGACAACAAGCGTACCATCACCAAAGATGGAAAAGTCATCTACAATGAGGACAGCTACCTGCTTCCCTGGGATGAGGGAGATATGACAAATCCGACCGATGAGGAAAAGGAAGTAAAACTGTATCACTGGAACGAGAAGGGCGGAACCACTACCTGGGAGCTTCCGGACAGCTGGGATGATGTAGGTACGGTATACCTCTATCGCCTCACGGATCAGGGTAAGACGGAAAAGAAAGAACTCACGGTAAAAAACGGCACAATCACCATTGCCGATGTCAAGGCAAGAGCCGCCTATGTGGTATACAAGGGTGAAGCGGCAGCAGAAAAAGACGTAGCTTACGGCGACGGAAGCTATGTGAAAGACCCGGGCTTTAACTATGGCGACTTACGGGCATGGACCGTGGACAAAGGAACCCCGGCAGTGAAGAAAAATGATACCGAATACGACAATACTTCCGTTGGCAGTCTGGTAGGATGGGGAAGAAACGTTCCCTTCGGAGAGCAGAGAAACTTTGAACTCGTTATCGACGGAACCGACGAAACTCAGGTAAGCCAGAAGCTTACCGGCTTAAAGCCAGGTACTTATGCGGCCAGCGTTATGGTAGAGATTCAGCAGGGCAAGGAGCGAAAAGCATCCATTATCATTGATAATGGCCTTGAAACCTTTGAGAGTTACGCCAACAAATCCATTTTACTGGACTATGACGAGTATGATTCCAAGATTGGTACCTACATGCTTCGCATGCGTGTGAACTTTGAAGTGCCGGCTGGAAAAGACAGCGTTACTCTGAAGCTTCATGCGGAAGCAGGGGAAGGAAAGGTACGGTTTGACAACGTGCGTGTATTTGAGACAGAGCTTCCCGCACCGGAGGCAGGATATGCCAGGGATAAGGTGATTTTCTATCAGGACTTTGAGCTTGCGGAAAATGAAGGCGAAGCGGAAGCAGAAAGCATGCAGGATTACACAATGACAAAATTCAAGCCTACCTACGAAGGATATTATCCCTTCAATCTGGGTGGAGCAAGAGGCATTCATGAGACCCGTGTTTCCATTCAGCTGGGGCAGGCGCCCTTTACCAATAACGGTACCAATAAGTGGGATCCCAGTACAGTAGATATTGATGATACGTTAAATGGAGATCGTGCTCTCAAGGTAATAGGTATTGATCAGAAGGGCATTGCAGTGCAGACCTTGCCACAGAATATTCGTTTCAAACCGGGCAGACAATATCGGGTAACCTTTAAGTACCAGACACAGCCGGTAGATGATTACCAGTTTGTATTGGGGGATGGCGATACCGGATTGACCTTGGCAGAGAGAAAGAATCCGGGGAATTTGATTTACCGTGAGACCCTGGAGCCTACCTCCACCACGAAAGTATACTCCCATGAATTTACGGCGGAATCCGATCAGCTGTGGTTCGGTATCTATCGCCAGAACGTGTCCATTGCTGTGATGGATAATCCGGCACCCATTGTACTGGATGATATTCTGGTAGAAGAAATCGGCGGAACAGATACCTCCAAATTGGAAGCAGCCTATGAGAAATATAAGAATGTGACCCAGGGCAATTACACAGATGAAAGCTGGAATGTGTTTGTAGCGGCACGTGAGGCAGCAAGAGTGGCTCTTCGAAATGAGGAGCTTACCCAGGAAGAGGCAGACGCCATAGAGAAAGCATTGGAAGATGCATTTAAGGGATTAGCGTTAAAGCCGGACGACGGTAATGAAGACGGCGATAAAGGCGACGGCGACAAAGACGATGGTAACAAGGATGACAGTAAAGATGATGACAAAGGTGATAACAAAGAGGAGACAGAATCACCGAAGACCGGAGATTTTGTTGCAGTTGCCGTATGCTGGGCAGCAGTACTGTTTGCCTTAGGTATGGCAGGTTTGCTGATTCGCAGGAAATGGCAGAGATATTAAATCAGCAGATTTTATGGAATTCCGGCAAGGCAATCAGCTTTCGCAAATTGGAAAGACATAAAAAATAAGACCGTTTTACAGGAAATCTGAAAAGGCAGCTTTATCGGCTGCCTTTTCGGAATCAGAAGAAAAGCGACCAAAAGGAGGAGCATTTTATGCATACAATTATTTTCGACAATGCCACAACCGACTGGAACGAGGCTCTGCCCACTGGAAACGGCGTGTTTGGCGGGATGGTGTACTATCGGAATCACCGGTATACCACGGCCATGAATCATTATGAGGTTTACTATACCATTCATGAGCGGTATGCAAAGAATTATGAACAGCGCATGCAGAAAGGAAAAATATCTGCCATTCATCCGGAAACCTCCTATGAAGTCTACCAACAGACGGCGAAAGCCAATACCAGAGATTGTGAGAAGGAGGCGTTTCTCCACTATCGAAAAACCATCTGGCCGGAAGCGGATGTGGTAAGGCAGGCAGATCTTACCAGTGGTATGAGCCATCCGCCAACAGGGGAGTTTTCTCTGGTGCTGGCAGAAAGCGGAGGGGAAGGGGATTTCCGTTTGCAGTTAAATATTGAGGAAGCAAAAATTAAGTACCAGAAACAGGAAATGTCCATTCAGACCATAACATTGCAGGGAACAGATATGATTCTGACTACTATCAGCCAGTCAGAGCCAGGAATGATTGAGACACTGGAGATAAATTATCCTCAAAGGCGAGGTCACAGTGGATATACCTGTCAGTTTTTTATGGAGGATTCTAAAACTTTTGGTTATCAGGTATCTTTCTATCCACAAAATGAAGACAGAGTAAGGTATCCGCCCTTTCAGTTTGCTGTGCTCTATAAACTGATGGGCGCCGAAGGAGTCGCCACAATCAAGGAAAATCAAATGTTCCTCCGCTTGACGCAACAGGAACAGGAGATAAAGCTTCTCACCTGTGTGGTGACAGAGCTGCAAAGCCAGAATCTTCTTGAGGATGGAAAACAGTACCTTCAAAACGCTGCAAAGAAATTGCAGTCTCTTTGCGTATTCCACAAAAACTACTGGCAGGATTTTTTCCAAAAAGCTAATATTGAGATACCGGACTTATTTCTGGAAAGAATATGGTACTTAAACCTCTACGTCTTGGGTTGTTCCAGCGGCAGAGGCGGAAGGCGGAAAGAGCAGGCCTGCGGGCTCAACGGTTTGTGGGATATCCGACAGCCTACCATCTGGGGGAGTATGTGGTATTGGGATGTGAATATTCAGTCCGCCTTCTGGCCGGTGTATACGGCCAACCATCTGGAATTGGCGGAAGTATTTAACGAAGGACTTTTGTCTTACGCCAAGATGGCAAAGCGGCGGGCGGAAGAATTTTACCATGCAAAAGGCTATGCCATGGACTATCCCCATGAATTCTACAACTGTATCCTCCCCTGGTGCGCCCAGCATCTGTGGTGGTATTACGAGTATACGCTGGATATGGAGTTTCTGCGAAAGAAGGCGTATCCCTTTTTCAAAAATGTGCTGTATTTTGTGAAGGAGGTCGCTTCCTTCGATGAGGAGAGCGGACAGTACTATATTTTTCCAGATGTATCGCCCGAGCAAGGGCCAATTACCAGGAACTCCACCATCACGGTGTCCACGATAAAATACTTGCTGGAAATCAGCATCAGGGCCAATCGTATTCTGGGAGAGTCCCAGGAGGATGCGGCTTTGTTTCTGGAACTGTTGGAAAAATGGCCGGGTTACAGCGTTTGCGATACGGTGCGCTATGGCCGGATATTAAAGGATTCCGAGCTGGCGCCGCCGGAGTGGCCGCTGCGTCATCCCTCCTTGCTGATGCCGGTATTCCCCGTTGGAGAAATGAGCCAGTACAGTGGAGAAGAACAGAAAAGCTTAGCCCGCAATACCGTGCGCTTTGCTTCCGAGAACACAGAACTGGGCGTATTTCCCTTTGGCTGGATTGCTTCCGCGGCGGCGAGAACGGGACAGGGGAATACTGCCCTGCGCATTCTATATGAACAGGGTCTGGATGTGATTCTCAGAGCCAACGGCATGGGCGCTGAGGAGACGGAACGGTGGGTGAACCACTGCCTGGTGGACGGTGGACTTTGTAACCTGTATTATCCGTTTATGATGGAATGTGTCGGAGGGATTCTGTCTGTGGTAAACGAGATGCTGCTGCAGAGCTTTGACGGTGTGATCCATGTGTTTCCGGCTGTGCCAAATGGAGATGGGGAGTCATGGAGAGAGCGGCGCCGGCAATTGCCCTTGCGGGTGAGGGAGGAGAGAAAGGCGCCGGAGAAATGGTTGGACTGCCGATTTACAGATTTGCTGGCAAAGGGTGGCTTTGCGGTGTCTTCTGAAATGCGAAACGGAAAGGTTGTATATATGGGAATCAAAAGCCTACATGGAGGAACCGTAAAAGTAGACATCCGGGGCATGGCGGAAAGGTTTTTCATAAAGTCAGACAAGGGGGCGGTATCTTATACCAGACAGGACGAGCTTCTGACCTTTGACACCGAGGGAGGAGTGAAATACGAGATTTTCTTTGAGGAGACAGACGTGGAACAAGGAGCGGAACAGAGGGATCACAAGGGCATCAGCTATGTGAGCCATCTGGGACGCCGGGTTTTCTGCGGCAAGGATCCATACACGGATACCATGAAACTGCTGGATGGGTTTTTGCATGATTATTATATTGCAAATGACCGCTGCAGAAATGTTATGGCCTGGAAATTCAGCTTCGGTGTGCCCGATGCTCACAGGGGAAGCGTACAAAAACCAATCTATGAACCGCAGCAAAAGTCAGAGCTGGATTTCGTAAAGATTACTGGCGATATGAGATACAGTTCCTGCCTGGGGTTTGGTTTTGGGAATGGAGAGGTGCAGGCCAGGGATACGAGAGAAGGGAATATTCTGCTGCAGGATTTTGTATTCGGCAGCGGAGAGGCGGTATTCCAGATAGAGCTGCCCAAAGGCATTTATGAAATATTGGTGATCAGCGGCGGGGATGACCGGGAAGTCTTTACCCGAATCAAGGTATCAGCAGGAAATTACACGGATATTGAGGCGAAGGCACATCGATATGAGGCGGGTATCGTTCTGGTTGTTCAGCGAGAGGACGGAATCTGTTCGCTGCAGGTCGAAACACAGGCGGGCAAACATTGGAATCTAAATCTTATGGCGGTCAGAAAGCTGACGGCTTTGATGTAAAGGAGGGCGGAGGATGCAGACAATTCAAAATCCGATTTTGCGGGGCTTTCATCCCGATCCGAGTATCATTCGGGTAGAAGATGACTATTATATTGCGGTATCTACCTTTGAATGGTTTCCTGGAGTATTGATCTATCATTCCAGAGATCTTATGCACTGGGAATTCTGTACAGCGCCTCTTCGCAGGGTGAGCCAGATGGATCTGCGGGGAGTCCCAAATTCGTGCGGAATATTTGCCCCCTGCCTGTCCTATTGTGACGGGGCATTTTATCTTGTATACACAATTGTAAAGACCAACAGCATCTTTCAGGATACGGACAATTATCTGGTGACAGCCAGGGATATAAGCGGGGAATGGTCAGAGCCCATTTATTTAAACAGCACAGGGTTTGATCCATCCCTGTTTCACGACCGGGATGGGAGAAAATGGCTCTTAAACCGCGACTGTGACACGCGCAGTTATCTGGAGGAGAGAGACGGAATCCTGATGAGAGAATATGACCCAGAAGAACAAAGGCTGGTTGGAAGGGAATATCGCATTTACCGAAATAAGCAGGGGACGGGGGCGGAGGGAGCGCACCTTTACTATCGTGAAGGGTATTACTATCTGTTGACGGCGGAAGGCGGGACAGATTACAACCACAGGGCCTGCCTGGCCAGAAGCAGAAGTATTCTGGGACCATATGAATCAGATCCGGATAATCCGTTCCTGACATCTATGGAGAATCCCTGGAATCCTCTTCAGAAGGCAGGTCACGCAAGCCTGGTGTCTACACAAAGTGGGGAGTGGTATATTGTCCATCTGGCAGGGAGGCCGATTCCAACGAAAGGGACGTGTATACTGGGACGGGAGACGTGCCTGCAGAAGGTGTATTGGAATGAAGCGGGGTGGCTCAGACTGGCCCAGGGCGGAAAGGAACCGGCGCTTGAAGTGGCGGCTCCGGCCGGGGAGAAGCCGTTGAGCGAGATCCTGGGGGAGAAAGGCCTTTGGCGTGAAGAGAGGATGGCGGATGAATACGATGATTTCACAAGAGAGACGCTGGGGTATCCATATCAGACCCTGCGGGTGCCGCTGGATGAAAATGTTGTGACGTTAAAGGCGCGAAGGGGCGTGCTGCGGATTTACGGAAGAGACAGTCTTCACTCCAGATATCAGCAGGCGCTGGTGGCACGGCGGCAGCAGGCGTTTTGTTTTTCGGCGGAGACATGTATGGAATATTCGCCGGAAAATTATCACCAGATGGCGGGACTCATCTGCATGTATGACACCGATAATTTCTATTATCTATATGTCACAAGAGCGGAAAACGGCGAAAGGAAGCTGAATGTGATGGTGAGTGTGCTGGGAGAGATATCTTATCCGCTTCGGGACGGAATAGAGCTGCCGGAAGGCAGTTCCATCCGTCTGCGGACTCAGGTGGCATATGATCGGATGTACTTCTCGTATGCTGTGAAAGACACGTATCAGAGAATCGAACGATGCTTTGACTATAGCATCCTGTCGGACGATTTTTATTACCAACGGGGAGAATATCGATTTACCGGCGCCTTTGTGGGCATTTGCTGTCAGGATTGCTATGATCGAAAAAGCTATGCGGATTTCCATTTTTTCCATTATCGGGAGACAGCTATGCCTGATTTCGGATCTCCGAGGGAGTCTTTCCGGTGATGCGCTTAAAGGCCTTGCTGAAATAATAGATATCGTTAAAGCTTAAAAGCGCTGCAATTTCCCGCAGGGGCATATCCGGGAACTGTATCAGAAGCTGCTTGGCACGTTCGATCTTCAGCCGGTTAAAGTAGTCAATGGGCGTCATGTTCTTGTGCTTTTTGAATACACGGCACAGATAAACCTTGGACACGCCAAATTCGTCAGAGAGTGTCTGAAGAGAGATGGTGTGGTTCAGGTGTTCTCTGAGGTACACATCAATGTCGCTCACAAGCTCTTCCGAGGACAGGAAGGGAGACAGCTGTCTGGGATTAAAAAAATGCGTCACCAATTGATAAAAGCTTTCTGCAAGATCGGTCTCATCCTGATAAAAGCAGATCAGATTTTCTACCAGGAAGGAACTGGTCAAGGGCGGCTCCAAAGAGCAGTTGTGGCGGAAATATTCCAACAGGAAGATCAGATCCTCCTGCATGGATAAAGCCGTCCGTTCCGCTTTTGTCCAGTCGTGGAAGAGGCGCATAATATTGGAGTGAAGAAGCTCCGTCTGATTCTGATTCAGCAATAGTAAGAACAGCTCCGCCTGGTTCTGAAGCTCCGGCCAGATCCGGGCCTCAGGAGTGGGCTGTGTGCAGAGTCGGCTTTTGCCCAGAATGATGTTTTCTACAGCCCGGGAACGGCAGGAGAGAATCACGCTGCTGATAGAGACCGTATTTTCCACCGGAGCGAAGCTTACGGTGACAAAGTCATGAAAGAAGGCCTCCAATTTTGGGAGAAGTGTGGTCAGAATCTGGGAGAGCCTTTTTTCGTTCATATAGGTACCGGAGAGAACCAGAGCCTTTTCGTTGGAAAAAAGCCCGTCAAAACAATACAGTGTTACACGGTCAGGGAAAAAGCCAGCCAAAAATTGTTCGATCCTTGAGCAGGCTGTGTAAGGAACGTTGGGGTGAAGAATGCTGCCGGATGCTGTGATCGCATTGGATACAATGAGATACACCGCCATGCACTGTTCATCCTCCTCCGCGGGTGAGAAGGAACAGGCGTCCTCCCCGATCAGAAAAGAGACTACATTTTTGGGTCGCTTCCGCTGCTCCAGCTTTTGGGCGCAAGTGTCGAGGCAGGTTTTCAGCTCCTCCACAGAAACCGGCTTCAGCAGATAATCCTGCACGCCGAAGCGGATGGCCTGCTTGGCGTAATCAAAATCCTGATAGCCGCTCAAAATAACGGGAAGGATCTCTGGACGTTCTTTGGAAAGATGTTCAATCAAAGTAATGCCGTCCATTTCCGGCATACAGATGTCTGCGATGACAATATCCGGATTCAGATGCTGTAATTGTTCCAGGGCCTCCACACCGTTGGAGGCGGTTCCGATTACCTGGTAGGAAGCGTTCAGATCCTTGATCTTGCATTCCAACGCACACAGAGCGATCATCTCATCTTCTACGAGAAATATTTTTGTCATTTTGCAAATTCCTCCTCTTTTATTGTAAGCTGAATGAAACAGCCATGTGAATCTGTGCGATTGCCGATGTCAAATTGAAATTGGGCGCCCAATAAAATGCGGTAGCGTATATAGAGATTACTGAGTGTCAGATTCCCGATTTTCATATTCAGGATGTCCTGATTGGCGGACAGACATGCATCGCAATGGCGGATCTGTCGTTGTATCTCTTCCAGGCGGTCCGGCAGAATGCCGCAGCCGTTATCCGCAACCCGGATATACCAGCCGCCAGGCTCTCTCTGTATTGCAACCTCCACAACAAGATGTGTGCATGTGTGGGAAAATCCATGCTTCACAGAATTCTCCACCAGAGGCTGCAGGGTGAATTTGGAGATGGGCTGTGTTCGTAAGGTGTCATCCGCCTGTACCGTAATGTTCAGACGCTCCCCATAACGGGCCTGGGTTAGTACGGCATAATCGTTAAGATGCTGTAATTCATCGTCCACATAATACTGTTTCCTGGTATAATCGGAAATATAGCGCAGCATATGGGAGAAGCATACGCACAGGCGAGATACTTCCTTATCCCCGTTCATATAACTGACAGCCTCGATCATTCCTATGGTATTGTATATGGTGTGCGGGTTCATCTGACTCTGCAGGGCGAGATAATTGGCCCGTTCCTCATTGGCCCGCGACTGAATGTTTAAGGCAATGGATTTTTTTAAATGCTCAAACATCACGAGAAATGAGTGGTTGATGTTCTCAATTTCTACAATGCCATATTGCTGAGGCAATTCAATAGAAAGATTGTCCAGGGAAACCTCCTTTAACGCTTCATTTAAATGAGTCAGCGGAGCGGTAAGGCGATCGGTAACAACCCGGGCGGCAAACATAAAGCTGACGGCCAGCAGCAGGAAGAGCAGGATTACGGTCAAGACCCAGAATAAGGTGTGGGGAACCATCTGCGTGATGGGACAATACAGTACCGTGATCCAGCCGGAATAGTCCGAGCAGGACCAGGTGATCTGATTCTTTGAAAAAAGCATTTGCCTTACGGTATCTGCCGGTGTGTGCGCAAGCTGCGGTTCTATATCGGTGAAGAGCTGATGAAAAAAGTCTGCGTTTTCCCGGGAGACATCCGCCGGGTACGCAATCTGGCCATCGGGGGAGAACAGCACGATCTGGCCGGATTGGGCGTTCAGAGAGCAGAGCTTTTCCAACTCCTTGTAGTCGTTTTGTATTTCGAGAATGCCGTAATTGTGTTTCTCATCGCTGATTGGGCGGGCCACCGAATAAACCAGGTGTGTAAGATTGTCGAAGGGATCCTGGTGGGGGGGAAGGAACAGCTTTTGGCCGTTCTGTTCAAGAAGCTGCTGCCGAAAAGCCCACCGGGAGATCGCCTGCCGTATATACGTCTCGTTCTCACCGGATTTGGAGAGATTAAAATAGACGGATTCTGTAAACGCGATGATGCGGTGACTTGGAAACAGCGGTGCATCCAGCGCGGTAAAGT
>CABQGZ010000031.1 GCA_902463835.1 uncultured Lachnospiraceae bacterium | reverse complement strand
AATTTGGAAAAATCTATGTAAAATATGAGTAAAACGATGGAAAGAGCCATGCCTGGATCATTTTGCCAATCCCAATCGGGCATGAAAAAAAGAGGCTGCCATCGCCTCCTTTTCTCATCGTCACCTTATCCCCTGGACTGCTGCCTTCTTACTTCAAAATCCGAATTCCGCCAATGATCGGCAGCTCTTTTGCCTTTCCATTGCAGACATTTACAATTCCAAGAATCATCCAGACCAGGAACACCAGGCCCAGCGTCCCCAGCACAGCAGATATCACGGTAGCTATCATGCTCAAGGGCCATGGCCACAGAATTCTGTACAGGATCTTTGTGATAACCTTCACAACAATATTATAGATTATCTCCAGGCCCAACAATACAAGCCCCTGATTGGCATGGAACCTTACAAACCGGTTGTCCTTCTCCGCAAAGATGGGAATCAGTACAAGAAATCCCAGATAGGAGAGAATTCCCATCACTTTTCCGTTCTGCTTTTCCTCTTCGGTGTATTCCGCGCTGGTGTCTGACGTGTCTGTGATTTTTACCAGTGCCTGTCCTGCCGCATTCGCCGCCGCGTTGGTGGAAGCGGCCGACTCCTCCGTCCTCTGTTCTGCATGTTCTTCTGTTACGTGCATCTCCTCCACTACGGTTGCTTCTTCCACCGGTGTTCCGCACTGGGTACAGAATCTGGCGTCGTCTTTCAACTGTGTTCCGCATTTACTGCAAAAAGCCATGTATCAATTCCTCCTTGAGTTTTATCTGTTTTGCTTTATTATGACGTATTTCGACAAATATTTCAATAGTATTCGGTAAAAAAGCGGGAGCGAAGGTAACACTTCCGTCCGCTACACCGGCCATAATGGAACAGTTACCAGAATCCAGCGGACGGCAGCTACCACCCAGCCCAAAACCGGAAAGCAGCAGCGGAACATCAGCCAGAATAAATATTTGAGGCTGCCCATAAGCTACACCTCCCGATAATCTACGTCGATGGCATCTTCCAGTCGGTCTAAGGTGCGCAAAAGACCTTGCACTCTTGTGATGGCTTCCTCCACCTGCTCCCTTGCATCAGCAATTTTGGACTGTACCATCCAATCCGCAATGAGTCCGTCGAAGAAGAAGTCCGCGAAGGTTAGAAAATCTCCTATTTCCATGCGGAATTCTACCGGCATCTCAACGTCCCGGAGCTCACGCTGAAAGATCTGGAGATATCTTCTGGCGTCCTCCATGCATACCTCTGCATCGTTGATTCTGGAATGCTTTACTACGGTGGAGAGAAAGCCTCCCCCTAGCATATCCCAGATTCCCCAGTTTCTTGCGCTGGACAGCTTCTCCTGTGCTTTACGCAAAGCATATAATGCTTTCTGCCCGGCCTGTCTTGCCTCGTTGATCTCCTTGCTTCTGTTGTCGTCCTTCATAAATAATCCTTCCTTTCTTTTGTGCCTTTCATATGCAATATTTTTGTGGCAGGAAAGTCAGGTTTTTCTATAACAAAAAAGACTTCTATTATGACATCTGCCACAATAAAAGTCTTGCACATTTCATTTGATACGGATGCCCTTAAGGCATCGATTGACGATTTCAAATCCACCCTGTGGGTGGTTGGCTACTCCCTTTTATTAGGAATGTAAAAAGTATAGCACATTGTTAATTTTTTGTCAAGATTTTTTTCGAACGCTGCGTGCACTTTCCGGGAAATCTTACTTCTCCTTTAATCTCTTAAGTTCTTCCCGCAGACGAGCAACTTCTGCTTCCGCTGCATCTGCTCGCTGGCGTTCGCGTTCCGTATATATGCGTTCCTCTCGTCTTCCTTCTATTACTCCTTCCTGTCTTCCATCCGCGATTAATTCTGTTAATGCCTGGCACATATTTACCCTTCCTCCCTCTTCAAAATATTCTTTTGCTTCAATCAGTTCTGTTGCATTGGTATACTGAACAGCCACATCAAAGGCGTCCTCGTCCATATTCTTGTAATAATCGTCCTTTTCCACTAACTCTTTCAGTGCTTTTTTGTCCCCGGAACAGCGGATAAAGTCAAATACCTGCCGCACATCCGTCCGAAATACGCTGGTGTCCTCTAATTTTCGGATCTCAATCACATTGATCTTATAGTCTGCCACCATCTCCCGCAGTTCTTTCGGTATATCCGTAAAATCAATCATTTCATGGAGCGTTCGCGGCCCGTTCCAAGGCTCTGACCCGGAATAGAGGATGAAGGTCACCGCAGGATACAGGCGGCTATCCCTGCGAAAACCATACAGATACTCGCCTGCACTCAGGCCCTTACGATTCTTTCGTACATCCTTTCGTATCCTCGCTGCCTGTCTCTCATAGGCATCCACATCATAGGACATATTCCGCAGTGGGATTGCATAGTCAATCGTCTCCTGGTTCTCAAGTCCAATAATTGCGAAATTAATTCCAAATGCCACCCGGCGGACACAATCCCGGATCATTGCAATACGCTTTTTCCATACCGAGAATCTCCAGATAAATCCCGGTCCATGTACAAATCCTGTCTGGGTATCCAGTTCCTGCAAGTCCTCCTTCTTCACGACCTGCCTTCCCTTACAGCCAATACCGTTGATAACATCAGCGTACCGCTCATCGTCTGAAAAGTAACCTTTCCAACCCAAGTCTTTCCTCATTTACATTCCTCCTGTATCTTCGCAGGAGGTTTTCCAGAAAACTCCTGCTTTTTTGATTTGAAATTGAAAGCATGAATTTCCTGATTTACAACTGTACCAGAATCATTCCGAAACAGTTATTTAGAAATGTGTCTATGACAGGGGAGATCCCCTAAATACAGAGCAACAATATAGTGCACTCTGTAAAAGAAAATATGCTTTGCCATGATTATAGCACCATAGCAAAGCAAGTGCAAGAATTTTAAAGAATATTTTTCAGCAATATTTTTCAGCTTTAAAAATACTGTTATCAAGCATACCGGATATTCACCGCTGGATTACAAGAAAACTTTCACATAGAACAAGCACTAATAAAATACACTTCCTTTCCATTAATAAGACTTTTCCTTTTTTCTGTCAGCAACTTTTCATTGAGCCAGAGCTTACCATCCTCCGTCAGCTTCATGGCATAAGCTCTGCCCAGGTATTCAAACGTTACCTCCAGGCTGGTCATAGCTGCCGGCACACATGGGGAAAGCTCCAGTCCGTCCAGACAGGGCTGCACTCCTGCAAGCCACTCGTATACGCCCCGCATCGCCATGGCGACACTGCCGGTCAAAAAGCACATAAGGCCCCTGTGTTCAAAGCCCGGCAGCTGCTGATAGCAGTTTACAATGGCATAGGGCGGCGTAAATGTCTTTTCCGTGGGATGTCTTTTGGTGTCATAAGGCATGATCCATTTCAGCACATCGAAAAGCCTGTCTCCCTCCCCCATCACAGACAAGGCTCTTGCCAGGAAGCCCTGGGAGCCATGGTTATACACATTTCCGTTTTCCACCATAAAGGGCGGCGTGTCCCCGCTGGCAACCCGGCCCACCTTTTCCATGGGCGTTTCACCCAGGCAGGGGTAAAACAACCGATAACCCTTATCGCATTTCAATTGATCTGCCGCTTTTAAGATATCCTCGTACTTTTCTTCTTCCGCCACACCAGATATGACCGCATAATAATTGGACACACCGTAGATCCGCTCCTGGCCATCCGGATCCTGATCTGAAAATATCCATTTTCCATTATCATTGTACATGCCGTTATAAAATCCGTGTCCATTCCAGGCGTTCTCATTGATGGCTTCCTTCAACTGTTTGGAGAAAGCAAGATATCTTGGCGCGTCTTCCTCACGGCCTGTCTTTCTTAAAATATCTGCCAGATACGTAAGCCCCATCACCATCTGTTCGCTGACTGTGACAGACTCCCCTCTGCCCTCCAAGCCGGCGCGATTGACGGAATCCAGCCAGTCGCCTTCCCGCAGCTTGCAGAGACCATGTTCGCCCAGGTTTTCTTCTTTTATGTAGTATTCTACTGCACAGACAAGATGCTCTAAAACGCTGTTTTTCTCCTCCTTATCCAGCCACGGCACCTTTTCCTCCAAGAGCCCATAGTCCGCCGTATGCGCCAGATATTTCCACACAAACTCCACAAAAAATGCGCCGCCATCCACATACTCTCTCAGATCATGTCTGCCATACCTGCCCTTTGCGGAATATTGTCTCGGAAACCAACCGTCACTCCGCTGACATTCCAGCATCGTCAGAATAATATCCCGGCTTTCTGCTGTATCCAAATACAGGAGGGCCGTATAATCCTGGGCAGAATCTCTGGCTCCCCGCATACCCGTGGGCCATCCCCGATCCAGGGAAGCCACCCAGCTCATCTGAAGCGGTATCCAATAATTGGCATAGTAATCAAATTCCTTATCGCCTGTTTTGATTTTGTTTCTTTGAAACAGCTTCTCAAAGGTCTTTTTTCGTTCTTCCTTCTCTTTGCGATAAAGGTCTGCATCAAAGAAGGCGTTCCCCAGTGCCTCGTCCCCAAGGACAAGCACCTGGGTCAGTTCCCGCTCTTCACCGGGCCCCAGCTTCCATTCATAGGACAGTGCGTAGACAGGCGGATACGCATACAGACGCTGCGTATTCGTATAGTTCTGTTCCGGCAGCATGGCGTCTCCCCGCCCCACATATTTTTCCAGGCTGATCTCATGGGCGCGAAGCTGTGCCATATCCGCCATCAAAAACGCGCTTCGTCTTTTTCCCCCACAGGCATTGGCATTCAAAAGCTTCGTCTCAAAACAGATTCTTTCCCCTTTCCTGCAGCTGGTATCCAGATACCACTCGTATTTATCCCAAGGCGCCATTACTGCGTCATTCAGATACGGAATCAGCTGTGGACACAGTCTGACTGTTGTCTGCGAAGCTTTTCGATTTCTGATTCTGAATTTGTATACGATAACCGCTCCCCTGTTGGGTATGAACAGTTCCGTCTCAATCTCCAGTCCGCCATAAGTGAAGGCATATACCGCACATTCCGGCCGATATACAATCTTCACCTGTTCCGGCTGCGTGCCGGCAGGAAGCCGGTTGGGTCCAAAAAAGTTTGTGATCTGCGCTCCGTCCTCCAGAACAATCGGAACAGACCAGGAAGAAAAGCGCTGGTGCTGCGCCCGCTGAAACAGCATAATATCTCCCGGCGGATGAGCCTGGGCGTAGATGGGTCCAAACTGATCGACCTTCAAAAGGATATCTCTGTTCTCAAATATATATTCCCAGGATGTGGGCAGATCCAGGGTATTGATCTCATACCCTGCTGTATCTTCTATAAATCTTCCGTACATGGTTACTTTCTCCTCCAAAATAAATGAATCGTATTCTTATCATACAATAGAAAAATTTATTTTCTACTGTAATCGTACACAATGTCATCCCGAATGGAAAATGTCAATGTCTGTCCTTTATACATATCAAGCTCCAGAATATCTGTATCCCTGCCATAATATTTCTTCTCATAAATCTCATAAGGATTGCATTTCTTTTTCAAATACAGCGTGTGCTTTCCCGTGAATTTTGCATGGATATTCACGAAATTCTCATTTGCGTAGATGCAGTCGTCCTGATACCCGTAGATATGGCAGCCCGCATACTCCGCAAGGGAGGTGAGAAGCTCCGCCCGCAGAATCTGTGCGGTGCAGTATACGCTGATAAAATCTCCGGTATCCTTCATCGCATAGGCCGGTCTTTCATCAATACAGTACCTTCCCAGAACCGTCACATCCCCGTCCTCCTCTATGGTAAAGCAGGGATTTAAAAATGGCACCTTCAGCACGGAGCCCACCCAGATGGTGCTGCTCACGTCCCGGTCGATCCATCCATAATACCGGTCCTGATCCGCATATTTTACCGCCGGATGCTCCGGCTTGGAAATATAGAATTTCACCGAATGCGTATCATCAATCTGGTGTACCTTCATTCCCGTGATGTCGGATATATTAGCTGCGTTCATCGGCTGCTCTCTGTCAAAATTCACAAAGCCCGGCGCATACAGCCAGACTACCACCGCATGATTTCTGGCGGCCTTCCTGCGGATCGCCTCACGCTCCTTCTCATTCA
Source organism: uncultured Lachnospiraceae bacterium (assembly GCA_902463835.1). Classification (GTDB taxonomy): domain Bacteria; phylum Bacillota; class Clostridia; order Lachnospirales; family Lachnospiraceae; genus 14-2. The sequence goes on along the minus strand of CABQGZ010000031.1, from coordinate 7,808 downwards.
GAGAAAACGTATTGAGCATGAGGTACATTTTATAATCCGGCATATTCTCATTGGACAAATCATTATGGTAGTAGTAATCTACCGGCGCTCCGATTCGTCCCAGGTCGGAGGTTCGGTAATAATCCAGCATATACTCATTCGTTCCCCGGGAGACAAGATGCACGCTTTCCTCATCAAAAATAATCGCAATCTCATTTTCCTTCTTCTGGCCATATTTCACCGCCGCCAAAGCCGCCTCCTGCTGCACAGCCATCATCCGGTAAATATCTTCATGCTTATACCTGCCGCCCTGCTCAAACTGATCGAACCACCAGGCGAAGGTATTTTCGCAGAGATTTCTCGCGAAATCACGCTTTAACGTATTCAAGGTATCCCTGACATCAAAAAAGGAATTTGCGTCCCGGTAAAAATCACAATCCAGATGGGTACGGCTGTCCTCCTCGGAAAGAAACAGCATATTCCTCAATAGAAAGGAATCCTGAACCTCGCGCTGGGCCACATACCCGCCCGGCCACCGATTGTTATAGACCCCTGGAGATGCCAGAAAATCCACCACGCCGGAATCCAGTATCTTTCTGGTAAAGGTGGTGGTTCCCATGTCATAGTAATCCGTACATGCCATGGCGCCGTAAAAGGCGCCCACAAGCTTATCCTTGCAGCGGGACTTCAAAAAACGCGCAAAATGAATCAGCGTATTGGCTGTCCCCTCGTGCCATGCCTCAAAAAAATCAAACACATTCCGATAGCTGTTGACATTGAGAAAAACACCGTGCCTGGTCGGTTCATTATTATTGTAATGGATGCCATCCTCAATCCGATCCGCGCACTCAAAGGTTACCAGCGAATGGATGATCTCATCATTAATATCAACATATTCCCGTTCCTTAAGTGACGGGATACCGGGATTGGCAAAGCTTGCGTCCTCTCTTCCCCAGGCATTCTTCAGATTCTCCTCCGTCTGATATTTCTTCTCCAGGATCCTGCCGAATTCCCTGCAAAAGGAGGGTGAAATATCCGCCACAAGCCCCTCCGCCGGTTCCGACAATCTGTTTACATAATACCATTCCGAAGTGCCGCCGGCTCCAAGAAAATACCCGATCACCCGATCGCCAAAGCTGCTCTTCTCAACCTTACCGCAAAAATCATCAAGCGCCCGGCAGCCGTCCTTACGCCAGGCGTCTGAGCACATGGAGTAGGATCCCGGCACACGGTCATAGTGAACCTCAGAGTTCATCACGCAGGGCTTTGTCTTCCCGTTGTCATACCGCACCAGATCGTCCGGATGACTCTCCATCCAGCTCACCGGCGGGTGCATGCCCACACGCACGATAATGTACGCATCCGGCACGATCCGAAGGAGCGCTTCCGCTTCCAGGCGAAATGCCTCAAAACCGCTCATCTCGTTCCAATTTTTCGCCTGCTCCACCGTTGTCCCCGGGCGCAGCCAGTCTGTATTGGCGAAGACGAAGAAAATACGTATCCCCGCTTCCCGAAGCTTCCGTATATACTCCTCATCGGCAATGCGGGTTGTCATTGCCATCAGAGAAAAAGGCTCTTCATTTATGACAATGGCCGGTACACCATTTCTATTCTCTATTTTTGCTGTACTCATTTCGTTTTCCCACCTTTTATTCAAAATCAATCCCAAATCGCAAAATCCATTGGCGCTATCTGGCGCCCCTGATAGACCGCTGTATGGTCGGAAGCATTGACCACCGCGGTCACCCCGTTCTCATATACCGTAACGCTTACGCCCTCCCGACACTCGTACGACGCAATCCGCTGGTCGTATATCTTATTGTAATACCCCTCTGTGCGGGAAAAGAACCCAGCGATCTCCTCCTTCTGCTGTGCAAAGCAGGTGTCAAAAAGATCCTTGTAATTGCTCCGCCGCAGCGCATCGTTGGTCATACCCGTCACCGCAAAGCACGGTACCGTTCCACTCTCCACGCAGCGCAGCAGCTCCCGCCCGGGATCATCCGCCATGTTGATGGCAGACGATACCATATTGATCCCGCCGTGGTACACCAGCTGCACAAAGGGCACCGAACCTGTTTCCATATGGAACGACGAGGACGATACCGGGAAATTATAGTAGACATCCGCATATCCCAGGGCGTATGCGTTCCCTCCGTCCACGGCCAGACTGCCTGACGTGCTGTGTGTCTCAAGCATCCCGGCAATCTCTCTGACAAATTCATTTCTGGAGGCTCCGCCTGACTTGCTGTAATCGCCGTAAAGCTCATCTCCAAGATATTGGAGCGCCACGCCGCAGCCGGTGCCCTCCGCCTTCTTCAGGGCCTTGTCCGCCATTTTTCTGAAATTGGACAGCTTTAAGCCATACCAATCCGTCTTCGTCCCCGCGTAAGTCACCGGCGAATAGGTATAACGCGATAAGAGCTCCTTGCTGACCATCTTGGCATACTTATTCTGCTTTGCCCACATAAAAGAGCCGCTGTTCTCATACAGGACATTCTGCACGCAATAAAAGGAATGGGCGTTGCCATATTCCGCAAGAAGACTCTTAAAATCGCCTGCCCCGCCGGAATATTTGCTCCACTTGATCCCGGAAGGATATTTTTTTGCAAGAGACGCTTTATCAAAATCCTGCAGAAAAACCGCCAGGGACGAATTGCCCTCCGTGAAGCCCGAAAGCATTCCCACGATATCGTCGAAGGTCGTGGCCTTCAGCGTCTTTGTGTACGGGATTCCCAAAAACGACGCTCGCTGCGTCGTAGCTCCATAGGCATACAGCGCGCCCGTCAGCGGCGATCTGGGGGCGTCCGGCAGGTTCTCTGTGATCTCCCTGCATTTTTCGGCAAGGCTCATAAGACCGCCCTGCTTTGTGATATAATAAGAAACAGAAAAATCCTCCTGCTCTGTCACCTCCGATTCGGCAACGTACTCCTTGTACCGCCAATCGTGTCCGGCGATGGTCACCACGTCAAAAATGCGGTAGACAAAGGCCGCATAGGCATGGGCATAAGAAGAACCCCTTCCTGCGCATTCCGCCTCGATATAGCCTGCAGGCGCATTGCCGTCCACCTTGGCTAATATGCCATGATCGCCATAATCCGCGCCAAAGACCGGAAGGATCACCTGCTGTGTGTTGCCCTCCTCATAGTAGAGTGCCTCCCCCACATTTTTCCCGTAGATCTGGCCACTGTAGGCCGATGCATAAGGATTGATATAGGAGAAGTCCACCTTTGCCCCGGAGCCGTCCGGCAAGAGAAGATACCCCTCCTCCTCCGCCGTGCCCCTTACCATATAAGGCACAAGTGATATCTTATGGATCTTCTTTTCCCCGTACTCTTCAATCTCGTCCGTGCACACCGTCACCTGAAAACGATCCCCGGTAAGACGATACTCCACCGGAATCTTAAACTGCTCGTTTTTCCGGGAAAAATCATAGTCCACACGGATCTTATTCTCCTCCTTTGTGATGGTAAAGGTATTCTGTTTTACACTGGAAAGATAGCTTCCTATGGTAGAATCCACATTCTTGCTGTCGTAATAGCTTACCACCAGCTGGGAACGCACATTATTCAACGCGGAACCAGGCGTGTATTCGTCCTCCTGGGGAGCCGTCGGGTTGGTTGACAGCACCACAGCGCCGGAAGCGTCCAGCACTAAGACCGTACACGTCTCCTCATCGATGGCAAGCGCATATGCTCCCTTATCCACAGCCGTCTTATCCACAGCCGCCTTATCCACCATTTCCTTCTCCACAGTCTCCCTGTCTGCCGCACTATTGTCTGCTTCCGTAGCCAATACCGGAAAAGCCGCCCCGAAAATCATACTTATCCCTATTATCCCAGAAATCATTCTCTTCCACATAACCATTACCTCCGAAGCAGCTCAGTCGCTATCGTGCTGACAAAAGCCGCTATCTGCTGGGAAATGGAGAACCCCAACAGCACAAGAAAAACAAATATCACCATCATGGCCACCGTAAGCACCACGGAGCCAACCGTCTTCGTCACCGTGAACTGATGAACCACCATCATGCCCAGGAACAACAGCAGAAGCGTCCAGAGCGTCAGGCCGTCGGAGACAGCCGTATAAAACATGGACTCCGACAAGGTCATCACATTGGAGATCAGATTCACCGGCACCGAAAAGAGGACGATGGGGGTCAGTGAATAGCAGGCCGCCAGCCAGATTTCCCGAAAGGTGCCCTCCCCCTCCAGCAGGGTGCACATGGCCCAGTTCATCACGCACCAGAGCACAACAAGCACCACCGTCCGCAGCAATATGGGCCACACACTGAAGCTCTGGGCCTCGTTGTTGCTGAACAGATATCCCGCCAGGAAGTAATTGACGATCCCCTCCAGGAAAAAGAGGAGCAGGAGCAGATTGGCAATGGCAAGAGAGCCCCTTTTCTCATATTTGATATCGTTGAAGCTCTCCACCGGATGGGCGAAAAGCCGGAAAGGCAGCAATATCTTTGTCTTGTCCAGATTCGCCCACCGATAGTCGGACCATCTGATCTGCCGGAAGCGGATATAAATGCCCCGCAGCAGCTTTCTCATATTCCTCATCGCTTCGCTCTCCTTTCTCCGGACCTTAAGATTGCCCGGTGAATTCGCTGTACGGCGGCCACAAAGACGATCACCGCAGCAACCGCGCAGGGAACCAGCCAGATACTGTTCTCCCGCAGAAAATCTCTTCGGTAGCTGGTGAGCGCAAGGGAATAATAATAGCGGTCATCCCCCTTCTTCAGGTAATCCATGGCCTCCTCATAATTGCCCTCCAACAGCAGCGTGCGCCCTACGCCCTTGAAGGCCACCGCAAGCCCTGCGTTTTTCTCAAGCACACATTTCCAGTATTCCCGACTCTTCTCGTAATTGCCCTGGGAATATTCCCGCAGCGCAGACTGGATATTTTTCATATATTCGGTGGGCTCAAACACCGTGATCCCATTTGTATCATAGTCCGCCACAAGGTAATCCTCGCCGCTTTTCCCCAGAGCGGAGGCTTTCACAAAATAACCGTCCTGCGTCCCGCTTCCGCCAAAAATACACAGGGGATTCTGTTCGCTGTCAAAGAGGAACACACGCCCGCGCTGGGAGTCAAGAACAGCAATCATTCCATCCTCGTCCACTTCCACATCCATAATCTCACTGCGCTTGATTCCGCCCTTCACGGTATCCGTCTGCTGGTCGCCGAAATTATTCCGGTTATATCCCTTCTGGAGAAGACTGCCGGAGGAGCCCGGATAGATCAGGATGTTTTCACCGGAAGCATTCAGCCTTTTTACCTGGGATTCCTGGGCGGTAATGGTGGTGGTGTAGATCATGCTCTCGCTGTCTATGAAGATTCCCGCATATTCCGTGGGAACACTGCGGACCAGCGATTCCCGCTGTTCCTGGGAAAAAATATTCATCCACAGGCTTTTCATAATTACCTGCAGTGTCACTTCCACCTTGTTCGCACCGAAGAATTCCAGGAAGGTGCCATCGTTCTCATAATGCAGAAGCCCCTGATAAACACCGCTGGCTGCAACAAAGACAGAACCTGCGCTGTTCACCACTACCTTAGACGGCTTATATTCGAAATCCTCCGTCAAAAGATCGGAATCCGGCTTCGTGTAGGATCTCACGATCACATCATTTTCATTGATCCCGATGACACGTCCGTTTCCGGTGTCACAGACATACAGAATGCCATCCCGCAGAAACACCCCCTGGGGATTATTCAGCGGGCAGCGTTGGCCCTCCGCCTCCACGGCATCAATGACTCGCACCAGCCGGTAGTCGGGAGTCAGCACAACAATGCGGTTGTTGCCTGGATCCGCGATATAGATATTGTTATTCACGTATATATCTGAAATTTTTGAAAAATCGCCTATTCCAAGCTCTCGTCCCCGCAGGATTCTGTCACAGATATAGGCATTGGGCGCGTTTACCGCCTCAGCATATTCGTTGTAAACATAATTCCGGGTGGTTTGCGCCTGTACCGGCATGGAACAAAAAAGCATGCCGAAAATCAAAAGGCTTGTAATTAAAACAGTACGTCCTGAACTCACTCTCATCACCCCTTCATACCGGAATATGCCATCGTTTCCACAATGGAGTTCTCACTGAACAGGAAAATCACAATCGGCGGAAGCATCATCAATACGCCCACCGCAGCCGCCACGCCGGTTCTGGCGATACCGGCTGTGCTTAAGGAAGAAAGCATCGCCGGAAGCATCTTCAGATTCTCACTGTAAATAAACTGCACCCCGTTGGTGTTCCAGGTTGCGATAAATGTAAAAATGATCACAGTCATCCAGGCCGGCTTCAGCATCGGCATAATCAGCTTAAAATAAATAGAATACTCGCTGGCGCCGTCGATCCTGCCCGCCTCGATCATCTCATTGGGCACGCTCTCTAAGAACTGCTGCAGCAGGAACACACCAAAGGAGCCTGCCATCGCCGGCAGGATAAGCGCCCAGTAGGTGTCGATGATCCGCATCTTCGACATCAGTATATATTGGGGAACCGTGGTTACCTCCGGCCGGAACAGGATTGCGATCACCACGCCCTGGGTAATCAACCCCCGCAGCGGAAACTTCTGTTTTGCCAGTGCATACGCCGCCATGGAGGCGATCATCACATACCCCGCGGTGGAGACCACCGTCACAAGCACGCTGTTAAAAATGTACCGTTCAAAGGGAACCTCCGACTGGGACTGTAGCTTTATCAGACTCACAAAATTCCGCAGAGTAGGATTCACAACATAAAACCGCGGCGGGAAATAAAACAATTCGTTGATTGGCTTTACTGAGCTGATGATTGCGTAATAGATCGGCAGCACAATAAACAGACCAAACAACAGCAGAAAAAGCACCACCATTGCATTCCCGAATCTGGAACGCGATACTCTTTTTGTACCTTTTTTCATAATAGCAATCCTCTCTTAATCCGTTGAAAAGCGATTCAATACCTTGTGTATGACCAGCCATGACACAAGCATCAGCACAAACAATACCACAGCGATGGCCGAGGCATAGCCCATCTCGTACCGCACATAGCCGTAATCCGTCATATGCAGAAGAACCGTGTGGGTGGAATAATCCGTACTGGGATTCCCGGTCAAAGCCGCGTTCACACCGCCCACCGCGAAGGCCCCGGAGATTGCCAGCACTGCGCCGATCTTAAGCTGGGGCACCATCTGGGGCAGGGTAATGTACCACAGCTCCTGCCAGCGGTTGCGCACCCCGTCGATGGCTCCCGCCTCAAACAGCTCCTGGTTCAGCTGCTTGAAGCCCGCCACAAAGGACAGAAAGCCCACGCCCATGCTCATCCAGAGGATCACGATCACAACCGCCGTGGAATTATAGGCGGGATCTGTAAGCCACTGTACCGGCTTGGACAGAATGCCAAGGTCCACAAGCACACTGTTCAAAAGTCCGTAGGAATCGCCGCTGAAGATAAAATTCCACATCATGTAGACATTTCCCGCCAGCGCCGGTGAATAGAAGACCAGCGTCAGCGCCGAGCGCCAGAACTTGGAGGAAATCTCATTGATCAGCCAGGCCACAACAAAGCTGATCAGGTACCCCGCAGGCCCGGTGACCAGCGCGTAGAAAAGCGTATTGCTCAACGACTTGGTAAAGGTCTCGTCATCCAAAAACAGGGAAACATAATTCTTGATTCCCACCAGGTGCGGTATCCGCACCATATCAAAGTCCGTAAAGCTTAAGACAACGGCGCACAGGATCGGTATCACCACAAAAAGGCAGAACAGGATCAGCCACGGAAGAAGAAAAAACATCGTGGAGCCGTATTTATGGAAGAATCCTGTCTTGTTTTTCATTTTTG
>CABQGZ010000030.1 GCA_902463835.1 uncultured Lachnospiraceae bacterium | reverse complement strand
TCCTACTTCGATCAGAGTTCCGGAAATGATGCGGACCATGTTGTAGAGGAATCCCGCCCCGATGATGCGCAATGTGATGATGTCCCCCTGCTTCGTCACCTGGCAGGAATAGACTTCCCGCACCGTCTCCTTCGCCTGGCTGTGCACAGAGCAGAAGCTGGCAAAGTCATGAACGCCCTCAAAAAAAGCCGCCGCCTGCTGCATTTTCTCCACATCCAGCGGATAGTAATAGAAATAGGTGTCCCGCCGCAGAGTGGGGATGGGGAATCTACGGTTTAAGATGCGATACTCGTAAGTCTTTCTGCTCCGGCATTTCCTCGGATGGAAATCCTCCGGAACCTCTCTGGATTCCTGAATCCGGATATCCTCAGGAAGGCGCTGATTCAGGGCGTAGGAGATCTTGTCCGCAGGCATACGGGTGTTGGTGTCAAAGACTGCCGCATTCCCCAGAGAGTGAACACCGGAATCTGTCCGGCTGGCGCCGATAATCTCAATGGGTTCCTTCAGCAATTCTGACAATTTTTCGTTCAGTACGCTCTCTATGGTGATTCCATTGGGCTGCACCTGCCAACCACGGTAAGCGGTTCCATCATAAGCCACCCGCAACATTACTCGCTTCATATCTCTCCCTCACAATCGCTATATTTCAAACTTCGCCGCAAATTTTCCAAATACAGGCTTAAATTCAAAGATCCTGTCCAGCGTCCGGTCAAAAAAACCGATGAGGATCCCATTGAACACCGTCATTACAAGGGTTCCCCAGCCAATGCCCACGAAACGCCCGAAAAAAAGCAGTGTCATGAGCACCGCTATGGCGAGAAGGCATGCATCCATAATCCGCTTGCATTTCGTCCGATCAAAATGGTATCTGCTGCTGATTCCCTTCACAAAGAAATCATACACCTGGGGATACAGATATGTCTTAAAAAACAGCGCCACAGCCAGAGCGGTGAGCAGCATGCCCAAGAGGAAAAACAGACCTCGGACAATAAAAGGGAAATCTCCCGGGCTGGTCACCTGGGGATTAAATGCAGGTATAACAGCTCTCCACATATCCAGCACCCCTCCATAGATCAGGCTGGTGAGAAAGGAAAAGAAATATACAAGCCGGATGCGTTTCATCGCCGCACAGAACACGATAAATACGATTCCCTGCAGAATATACTCACACTGCCCGAAGGAAAATACCGGCAGCTTCTGACTCAGGATGTATGCGGGAGATACAATCATGGACAATCCCAGATTCGCCGCAGACAGCATCGCGACCGCAAAGGACAGCATCAACACAGCAATCACATATACAATTTCACTTGACACTACTACTTTCTTCTTCATCTTCTCTCCCGACCTTCTCTTCCCTATCACCTTATCAGGGTTCTCGTATATACTCTATCCGTTCCGCCCGCACCACTGCTGCCCGGCTAGCTTTGCTCATAATCCAGTGAACCGCACCACAAGGATGAGGACAAAATATCCCAGCACCGCTCCGTAGGCAATCCCGTCACGCTTCTGATATTTCAGCGGCTTCATCTTCGTCCTGCCGCTGCCGCCGTGATAGCACCTGGCTTCCATAGCCATGGCAAGGTCATTGGCTCTGCGAAAAGCGGAGATAAATAAGGGCACCAGAAGTGGCACCATGTTCTTTGCCTTTTTCAGCAGATTTCCAGTCTCAAAATCCGCCCCTCTGGCGATCTGAGCCTTCATGATCTTGTCCGTCTCCTCCACCAGGATCGGGATAAACCGAAGCGCGATAGACATCATCATGGCGATCTCATGCACCGGAACCCGTATCTTGTTCAAAGGTCTTAAAGCCTTTTCCATGCCGTCCGTCAGAGCGTTTGGCGTTGTCGTCAGCGTCACCACGGAAGTCCCCAGAATCAGGTAGATCAGGCGGACTGCCATCTTCACTGCGCTTAGAAGTCCTTCCCTGGTAATCCGAAAGATTCCAAACTTCACCAGCGTCTCCCCCGGCGTCAGAAACAAGTTGAACAGGGCAGTGATGATCAGAATCACAAGAATGGCCCGAAGGCCTTTTACCATATAGCCGAAGGGCACTTTTGACAACACGATCACTGCAATCAAAAAAATAGTGGCAATGATAAATCCCACGATACTTCGAAATGTAAACAGCGAGATCACATAGAGCAGCGTCGCAAAAAGCTTTACTCTCGGATCCAGCTTATGGATGATGGAATCTGCCGGATAGTATTGGCCTATCGTAATATCTCTTAACATAGTTTGTTTTGCTCCATTATCATTATTGGGAGATTTGGGAGATGCAGGCCTTATCTGTGAGCTTTTCCCGCTCCCGCACTGCGCGCAGAATCGAGGCCTTCGCCTCGTCCTTGGTGGTGGCGTCCACGTCCACCGGCAGGCCCTTTCTGCGCAGCTCATGCATCAGATACGTCACCTGGGGGGCGGAAAGCCCCACCTCCTCCAGCTCTCTGTAGTGGGCAAACACCTCTCTGGGGGTGCCGTCCAGCATGACCTGTCCACAATTCATGACGATCAGGCGCTCCACATAGTTGGCCACATCCTCCATGCTGTGGGACACCAGAATCACCGTCATATGAAAATCCTCATGCATCCTGGCCACCTGGCTTAAGATCTCATCCCGGCCTCTGGGGTCTAAGCCCGCCGTGGGCTCGTCCAGGATCAGCACCTCCGGCCGCATAGCCAGCACACCGGCGATGGCTACTCTCCGCTTCTGGCCGCCGGACAGTTCAAAGGGGGACTGCTCCCACAGCTCCTCGGGCAATCCTACCGCAGTCAGCGCCTCCCGGGCGCGCTCCGCGATCTCCTCCGAAGCAAGTCCCTGATTCTTCGGTCCAAAGCAAACATCCTTAAAAATACTTGTCTCAAACAGCTGATGTTCCGGATACTGGAATACCAATCCCACCTTCTGGCGGAGCTTCCAAAGATCATACTCCTTGTCGTAAATATTTTCACCATGATAAAAAATGGTACCGGAGGTGGCTTTCATCAGTCCGTTCAAATGCTGGATCAATGTGGATTTGCCAGAGCCGGTATGACCGATGACGCCGATAAACTGTCCATCCTTGATCTTCAGGCTCACATCCTTTAAGGCATGCTTCTCGTAAGCCGTACCGGAGCTGTATGTGTAATTGACTTTATCTAATATCATTGACATAATGCGTCCACCAATTCCTGTCTTGTAAGAATTCCCTGGGGTATCGCAAGCCCCTCCTGCCGAAGCTCATGAGCCAGAAGCGTCACCTGGGGAACGTCCAGACGAAGCTCCTTCAACCGCTCCACCTGGGAGAAAATCTCTCTGGGGCTTCCGGACAGCACCACTTTGCCGCTGTCCATGACATAGACCCGGTCCGCCCGGACGACCTCCTCCATATAGTGGGTGATCAGAATGACAGTGACCCCCTTATCCCGGTTCAGCTGTTCCACTGCGTCAAGAACCTCTTTTCTCCCGTTGGGATCCAGCATGGCGGTGGGCTCGTCCAAGATGATGCATTTTGGTTCCATAGCCATGACACCGGCGATGGCCACCCGCTGCTTCTGGCCGCCGGACAGCTTGTTGGGGGAGTGTTCCCGGTATTCGGTCATGCCCACGCTGCGCAGACTTTTGTCTACCCGCTTCCAGATCTCATCGGTGGGTATCCCAATGTTCTCCGGCCCGAAGCCCACATCCTCCTCCACCACGCTGGCGATGATCTGGTTGTCCGGGTTCTGAAACACCATGCCGGCATTTTTGCGGATATCCCAGAGATTGTCCTCATCGGACGCATCCTTGCCGTCCACCCACAGGGTTCCGCCGGAGGGCACCAGGAGTACATTGAGGTGCTTGGCAAAGGTGGACTTGCCGGAGCCGTTGTGGCCCAGGATAGCGATGAATTCGCCGGATCGGATGTCCATATCCACGCCGTCCAGGGCTGTGTCCACACTCTCTATGTTGCCGTCTTCGTCACGGCGGATGTATTCGTGGGTTAGGTTTTTGGCATCAATAAAATTCATTTGGTTCCCTCCCAGCTTAGGCGGTGCAGCTCGCCCTCCAGTTTCATGTGGGAGAACTGGTTTTGGCGCAGGGCTTCATATAATACAATGGCCACTGAATTTGAAAGGTTCAGTGATCTCGTATCGCCGATCATGGGGATGCGGATGCATTCCTCGGGGTGCTGTATCAGGATCTCCTCGGGGATGCCGGCGCTTTCTTTGCCGAACATGATGTAGCAGTCGGATTCGTAGGTTACATCGGCGTATACGTGTTTGCCTTTGGTTGTGGCCATGTACAGCTTGGCGCCGGGATTTCGGTCTAAGAAATCCTGGTAGTTGATATAGCGGGTCACGTCCAGATCCTGCCAGTAGTCCATTCCGGCACGGCGGATCTCTTTTTCATTGAGACGGAAGCCCAGGGGCTCGATCAGGTGGAGCCTGGTGCCGGTGGCTACGCAGGTGCGCCCGATGTTGCCGGTGTTGGCTGGAATCTCCGGCTCGAAAAGTACAATATTTAAGTTTGCCATTTCTTTTTTCCTGCTTCTATTTGTTGTCCGCCAAGGGCGGTCATTCCCCGGCTCACGATTGCTGGTTTTCGGACCGCAGTCGGTTGATGAAGTGTTCGATACGATCCAGGGCCACCTTCAATGCTTCCAGGGAGTAGGCGTAGGAGATACGAAGGAAGCCTTCCCCGCTGTCGCCGAAGGCTGTCCCTGGCACCACCGCCACCTTTTCCTCCTCCAGAAGTCTGGTGGCGAACTCATCGGAGGTCATGCCGAATTCCTTGATACAGGGGAACATGTAAAAGGCTCCGTAGGGTTCAAAACAGGTAAGTCCCATCTCCCTTAAGCGGTGCAGGAGGAATCTTCTTCTGCCATCGTATTCCTCGCGCATCCGAGCCACATCCTCATCCCCATTCTGCAGTGCATCCACCGCGGCGTACTGGCTGGTGGTGGGGGCGCACATGATGGCAAACTGGTGGATCTTCAGCATCTGATCCAGGATCACTCTGGGGCCGCAGGCATAGCCGAGACGCCAGCCGGTCATGGCGTGAGACTTGGAAAATCCGTTGATCAGAATGGTTCGTTCCTTCATACCGGGCAGGGATGCGATGCTTACGTGTCTGTCCAGGTATGTAAGCTCTCCGTAGATCTCATCGCTGAGCACGAAGAGATCGTACTTCTTCACCACTTCCGCCACGGCCTCCAGATCCTTTCGCTCCATGACAGCTCCGGTGGGGTTGTTGGGGAAGGGCAGCACCAGCAGCTTTGTCTTTGGCGTGATGGCAGCCTCCAGCTCCTCCGCCGTCAGACGGAATTCATTTTCTTCCTTCAGTTCGATGATCACCGGCACACCGTTGGCCAGGATCGCACAGGGCTCGTAGGACACATAGCTGGGCTGGGGAATCAATACCTCATCCCCCGGATCCAGCATGGCCCGCATGGCGATGTCAATGGCTTCACTCCCACCTACGGTGACGATAACCTCATGGTTATAATCGTAGCTCACGTCAAATCTGCGGTTCAGATATTTGGCAATCTCAATCTTCAGCTCCTTCAGGCCTGCGTTGGAGGTGTAGAAGGTTCTTCCCTTTTCCAGGGAGTAGATGCCCTCATCCCGGATGTGCCATGGCGTGTCGAAATCCGGCTCACCAACCCCCAGGGAGATGGCGTCCTTCATCTCGCTTACGATATCAAAAAATTTGCGGATGCCGGAGGGCTTTATATCTGTAATCCGCTCAGATAATGGATTTCTCATGGCGTCACCAGCATCCTTTCGTCTTTTTTCTTTTCAGCGATCACGGTACCGTGATCCTTGTATTTCTTCAAAATGAAATTGGTCTTTGTACTCAGCACAGACTCCAGGGTGGACAGCTTATCAGACACGAACTGTGCCACCTCGCGCAGCGTCTTTCCCTCCAGAGTCACAAGAAGGTCATAGCCGCCGGAGATCAGGTATACCGCATTCACCTCGGAATAGTTGTAGATACGCTCCGCAACGGAGTCAAAGCCGCGGCCACGCTGGGGGGTCACACGCACCTCGATCAATGCATTTACCTTCTCAATGCTGGTCTTCTCCCAGTCGATGAGTGTGTGATAGCCGCAGATGATATGCTCCTCCTCCATGGCTGCCATCTCGTTGGCCACGGTGGCTTCATCCACGCCCAATATGATGGCCAGCTCCTTCAGATCTACTCTGCTGTTCTTCTCAATAAAAGTTAAAATCTTCTCTCTCATTTCCATGTTATATCCTCCATCCTTTCACACTACCTTATATAATTCGTCTGCTTTCGGTGGCTCCAGAAAGCGCCGTTCCTCCGCGTTCCGCAGCACACGGTCATTGCCCTCGGTGGCTTTTCCCACCACCACTGCATGAATACCTGCCTTTTGAAGCTCCCGCACCAGATGGTTGCCGTCCGGTGACGCCATCAGCATGCTTCCGCTGGAGATCAGCTCGTAAGGGTTGATGCCAAAGAATTCGCACACCTCTATGGTCTCCTGCTTTACCGGTATTTTTTTCAGGTCGATTTCCAGTCCGACGCCAGAGCTTTCCGCCATCTCCCAGAGTGCCCCGAAGATTCCGCCCTCGGTCACATCGTGCATGGCACTGACGCCGGACTTGGCCGCGACTGCGGCCTCCGACAGCACCGACAGATAAGCGTCAAAGTGTTTTGCTGTCTCCACCATGTCGCCTGGATAGCGGCTCTTAAGCTCTGACTCCTTCTCCTTTGCAAGGATGGAGGTTCCCTCCAGTCCGATCCACTTGGTGATCACAATATCATCTCCCGGCCTGGCTCCCGCCGTGGAGATCAAGTGACCCTCCCTGGCTTTTCCCACTCCGCATACAGAGACGATGGGGGTGTTTACCGCTCTTGTCACCTCCGTGTGACCGCCCATGATCTGTACCTGCGCTTTCTCACAGGCTTCCTCGATCTGGCGCATCATCTCCTTAAGCTCCGCCTCCTGACTGCCCTCCGGCAGCAGAATCGTCAGCATAACACCCACTGGCTCTGCCCCGGCGGAGGCCAGATCATTCATAGTGATATGGATAGCTAAGTTCCCGATGTCCTGTGCCGTCCCGGTGATCGGGTCTGTGGACAGTACGAAGATCTCCCCCGGTTCCAGCTTTAAGGCTGCGCAGTCCTCTCCCACTCCGGCACCTAAGAGAACCTCCGGGCGCTTTGTATGAATCTGTCTGAACACAGAACGTTTTAATACGTTTTCCGGAATTTTTCCAACTTTTAACATAATTTCTTCCTTAACATTTATATAGCATAAGGCTGTCTCATCTAAGAGGCAGCCTTTTTAAATATATGATTATCGCCACACTGATACATGAAGCTGGTGCTCCTGATTCTCCCTAAGACGAGCTCTCCTACGGAGTTGTCCCCGCGCCGGCTGCTCCGCCATTGGAATCCGGTGTCGTTGCTCCGCCATTGGGATCCGGCGTCGTTGCTCCACCGTTGGGATCCGGATTTGGCTGCTGCGCCGCGAGTGCTTCATCGCTCCATGCCGCTGCCGCCGCTTTTACTGCTGCAAGATCCTTTGTGGCGATTGCCGCTTTGATGTTCGCAACAGCATCTGCGTTGGATGAGCTGACGCCCACCTCATAGATGGCCGGTGAAGCCCGATAGGTACTGTTATTAAACACGTCCTTGCTTACCTCTTCCCCGTTCACCGTCACAATCTTCCACAGCTTTGCTTTCTTGCCAGCATGGGAACCCTGAAGCCTCTTGACGTGACCGATGGGTGCATCCAC
Organism: uncultured Lachnospiraceae bacterium; assembly: GCA_902463835.1. Classification (GTDB taxonomy): domain Bacteria; phylum Bacillota; class Clostridia; order Lachnospirales; family Lachnospiraceae; genus 14-2. Next base: position 6,234 of record CABQGZ010000030.1, on the reverse strand, counting down.
CGTCTTAAACTCTACACCCGGATCTGTACTGTCTATAATCTCGCTGACATAGGATACCTTGCGGTTACTCTCTCTCGTCTCATGACCGTATATGGTAAAATAGATCACTCTTCCCGACGTGTAGCTCTCGATATAGATGGGTGCATCTGTGTTGTTCCGAAGCTTCAGATCCTTATAATCACCTGCGATAGCAGCATCCATGGACGGTTCTACATAGGATACGATCATGGAGTGAGCAAACCGCTCTACGATCTCAAGCTCCGCACGGATAGCCGCGTTGTAAAGGGTGGTAGAAACCTGGCATATGCCTCCGCCGTAGGATTCTATGGTCTGACCATTCTCATAGGCGCCGGCCAGCTCATATCCGTTCTCCTTGGTGAAAGGCGCCGTAGCGTCATGAACGGAAAATTCATCCCCCGGATAAAGCACTGTCCCGTCAATCTTGTTGGAACCGTTAGTCACATTCTTCACACGGCCTGCCGCTGAATCGGCAAAGCTGGTGTGAAAGGTTCCAAGCACATCCTTCACCTTGGCAAGCTCCTCCTGAGTGCCCCTGGGCGCTGTCACTTCTGCCACTAACTCCACGGAAGCCTCCGCTTCCTGCCAGAGTGTGGTAAAATACTCCTCCAGAACCTTCACGGACTCCTCCACATTCACAGCAACGCCTGTGCTTCCCGGAATAATTACGAATCCGCCGTTCTCACGCTTTAATCCTGCATCTACCGCCTTCGTGTCCAGCACCTGCAGGTTCTCATTCAACACAGTTCTTATCTTCTCCGGATCCACGGAAAAACCAATCTTGTAAACCTTATCCTCGTGCTCCAGATCCTTCATGGCCTTGTAGCGCACGATCAGGTTCCCGGACTTTCCAAGCCCTGCCGCTTCCTCCACGATCTGGGGATTGCTCCAGCTCAAACCCAGCGCCCCGGCCGTCGTATCCAACACATTCCCACCTGCGGACAATGTGATCTTTGTCTCCGCCAGCTGGGCTACATATGCTTCTATCTGCTGTGTGGCTTCCTCCGCAGTCAAACCGCCGCCACCGATATTGCCGAAGTAAACTCTCTGTGGAATAGTATCATCCTGTTCCTTTGCCGCTCTCACCTGAAATGTCAATGCGGTAGCTGCTGCCAGCACCAGAACAAGCATTCCGACAGGTAACATCCGTCTCCATTTTCTCATGGCTTTACCTCTCTGTCCTACTAGTATATGATGTATGCTTCTATGCTTTTTCTTCTTTTGTAGTTTAACAGCAGTCCACACTTTTTGCAAGATGTATTTCAACCAATATCCCTGTCAGTTTCATCCGCTTTCTGTATATTATGACCTACACAAATGCAGCCAGCAATACGGAAAGTACCATCGATGCCACCAAAACAATTACAATGGTCGCCGCCAAAATTCTATTTCTTCTGGAATTGCGAAAATCCATGTATCTCACCTCCTTTTGACTGTTTACTTCTATACCTGATTTCTGCTCCCGCTCCTACCCGGAATCAGCGGAGATATCCCGCTCCTCCCTCTCCTGTAAATCATCTGTCACCGCCCGTACCTGCGCCTGCCCGGTCAGGGGATTCTTTTTTTCATAGAAAAACAGGTAAAAAACAGGATATTCCCCCCGCCTCCTTGGCATATGCTCCAGCAGTCCGGTAAAATCATAATAAAAGGGCTCCAGATGTACGTTCTTCTGCTTCCCGCAGATTCGGCGTCTCTCTTCTCGGTAAGAGGACAGCTCCGGCGCCCAGGAAGGCCGGCTCTTCATATTCTCCCGGTAATACAGATCAAAGGTCAGCATCTCCTGATAAATCTCTCGATGCTCCGGATCCCAGAGTCTGACAAAATCCAGCAGGATCTCGCACCGTCGTATTCTGGAGTGGCTCATGGACATAAGTTCCTGGGCCTCATAATACTGTCCCAGCTTTAAAAACAGTTCAAAGGGACTTGGAAAGACAAGCTCCAGCACCTGCATGGTCATCTCGAACTGTCCGCTGTTGTAATAAACCTCCAGCATCTCCTCCACCTGCTTGATCTTCCCAATCTCATCGTAGGAAATCCAGTTTGTGGCCATCACCTCGTAAGGAGGCTTCCCGTGATAGCGTATTCCATAGGCCTTCCGGTTCTCATACATGTAGGAGCCTTTCAGCACCTTCAAAAAGCCAAGCTGCAGCTGTTCTGGATGCAGTCTATAGATCCGGTCAAAGGACTTCTGAAAGGTTCCGTAATCCTCATAGGGCAGCCCGGCGATGAGATCCAGATGCTGATGGATATTCTTCTGCTCCTTCACCCTGCGCACCACATCTTCCAGCCGTTCAAGATCCATGGTTCTTCGGATCTCCTCCACCGTCCTGTGGTTGGTGGACTGTACCCCGATCTCCAGCTGCACCTGCCCCGGCCGCAGACTGGTCAAAAGGGTCAGTTCTTCTTCCGTCAGCAGATCCGCAGATATCTCAAAGTGGAAATTGGTAACCCCGTTGTCATGCTCCTTCAGAAAACGCCAGATTGCCATGGCATGGTCATGCTTGCAGTTGAAGGTCCGATCCACGAATTTCACCTGGGGCACCTGATGTTCCAGGAAAAATTCCAGTTCCCGATACACAAGAGAAAGACTGCGGAAGCGAAGGCTCTTCTCCACCGAAGACAGGCAGTAGCTGCACCGGAAGGGACATCCCCTGCTGCTCTCATAATATACGATACGGTGTGAAAAATCTGCTAAGCTTTCATAACAGAAGGGCAGATCGTCCATGGCAAGGGGCGGGCGGTCTGCGGTGGCCGTGATCACCCCCTGGCTGTTTCGGTATACAATTCCCGGAATACCGGACAGCTTTTCTGGCTGTGACAAGCATTCCATCCCTGCATTCCCGCCCCTTTTTTCACGTTCCTCATAGTATCTGCACAGCTCCAGAAATGTGGCTTCCCCTTCGCCCCGCATAATTCCTGTGATCCCGGGATTCTCCTGCAAAAAAGTCTCGCATTCATAGGAGACCTCGGGGCCTCCTACCCAGATTGGCAGTTCCGGCCGCAATTTGTGCAGTTCCTCCGCCAGCTCCGTGACCTGCGCGATATTCCAGATATAACAGGAGAACATCAGAACATCCGGCTTTTTCTTATATAATTCCTGCAAAATATAATCAGTCCGATGGTTGATGGTATATTCCGCCAGCGCTGCCTCACAACCGTATTTTTCCGCATAAGCCTTCAGGCTGTAGACGGCAAGATTGGAGTGAATATATTTTGCGTTGATGGCTGTCAGTAATAGTTTCATGGATGTTACGCGTCCCTTTGCTTATAATAAATTGAATCATAGCACATTGGCCGCAAAAAAGCAACCTGGCAAAGTATATTCTGCCAGGCTGCTTTTCATTTGATATACCGCACAATCACATCCACTCCAGCCAGCCCCAAAAGCACGGCTCCGGCCACATAGGCCTTCAGCTTATACTCAAAGCCCAGTCGGTAGCCGGTGTACATGCCCAGAGCCACCACGAGAATGCTGACGCAGATTACCATAAGCGTCACCGCCGCCACATGAATTCCCAGAAAGCCGAAGGCAACTCCTGCCAGAAGGGTATAGACGCTGGTGCCTGCTGCCATAACGAAAAACCGTTTCCACCCCGGGTGCTCTTCCCGCTTTTCCACAATCCGCTCATTTTTCCAGGCCTTCAGCAGCAGCCGTATGCCAAGGCAGAAGAAAATTGCCGCTGCGATGACCCGACCCAGGAACACCTCCCGCCCGCTCTCAACCCGGCCTGCCAGCCGGGCCGCCACAAGATACCCCAGAAGCAGCGCTGCCAGCTGCCATGCGGCAACTATGCCGCACAGCAGTGCCAGGCGCCTTTTCTCGATTCTGGCAACAAGCGCCCCCTGGCAGGTCATTGCCCCGAAGATATCCAGTGATATTCCGCATATAATAAGAATTTCCTCCCACCAACTCATTTTCATCCTCCTGTTTCTTTGCTCGTTTCGCCTGTTTCTTATCTTATTTCGCCTGTCTCTTTTCTCATTCTGCCTTTATTGCCTCGGTGCGAATGATGAATTTCACGCTGCCATCCACGCCCTCCGGAAGCTTTGTGAAGGTATGGTAGGCGCTCCCTGCATCCATGACTGCCTCGATGCGGCTAAGAAGCGTCTGCACATCGCCATGATACATATCCGTCAGCTTCTGAATGCCATCCTCATCAAATTCTGTCATGCCGTCGGACAGCTCATCTGCCCCGTCCGTCAGCTTGGTTACGCCGTCGGACAACGGAAGGGTAGCGGCGGCAAGCTTTGCTGCTCCCTCCCGTAATGCACCGTTGTTGGCTGCCAGGGTTCTGCTGCCATCCCACAGCTGATCGATTCCGCCGGTCAGTGCGGGGATCTTGGAAACAAGAGCGTCCACACCTGCTTTCAAGGGCATAATTCCTTCCTGATACAGTTTGTCAAGGCCCGCCGCAAGGGCATTCACCCCATCCACCAGTCCACCTTCTCTGATCTGAGTCGCTATCTGAGCCTTGGCGCCCTCCGCCCCACTGACAGCTGCCGTCCTGGCCGCTGTACTGGCCGATTCCTTACAGGCTTCCGCCACGCTTTGCCCCATGGTTTCGCTGCCGGCGCTGGCGATCCCCGCTGCGATCTGCGGCGCTACCGCGTCCTGCAGCTGTGCGCTCACTCCCGCTTCCACTTCACTTCGGATGGAGTGCCCCGCCTGCTGCTGATAAGCCGCTTCCACCACGTCAGCGATAGAAACCGTGACACCCTGAGCCTGATAGGCTGCTATAGCCGCATCTATGGTTTCCTTCTGCCCTTGATACGCCTCGAAAATCTTCTGCTGGTAAATCGCCTCCACCATAGTGGTGTACAGCTCACTGCCGCAGAGCTGCTCGCCGATGGCCGCTCCACTCTCCTTCATCACTGTCTCAAACTCCCGGGAAGCCTGAGCCGCTATAGCCTCCGCAGCTCCGCCTGCAAAGGTCTGCTCCACCGCCGCGTCTGCCTGGGCCGCTACCGCCTGCTTCTCCTCCTCAGTCATAGCAGTATTCAGCGCCTGTTCCAGTCGGTTGACGCCATCCTTCAGCGCATGGACGCCGTTTAACAGGCCGTTTTGCGCCGTGAAGCTGTCGCTGATCTTATGCACCCCGGCAGCCAAGGTATCTGCGCCCGCCACAAGCGCCTCTGCGCCCTGGCGCAGTGTGCCGATTCCTCCATTGAGCTGCTCCGCCCCTGCAGTGTAGCTGTCCACACCGCTTCTCAGTGTCCCAACGCCGTCGCCGTAGGTCTTCATATTGTCCTTCAGTGTGTGGAGACCATCCGCCAGTGTTTTGCTTCCTTCCTTTAATTTTCCCGAAGCGTCACTCAAGGTATCGATGGCGTCCGTAAGCTCTGTAAGGTCAAGCTTATCCGTCAGATTCAGATCTGACAGCACGTCGCTCATAAGCATGGTCATGGTCATATCCAGCGAAAAATCCTCCACATCCGCCGTCACTTCCACATAATCCGGTATCTCCACATCCGTGTCAAAATCCTTGCTGTCAATCTTCAGGCTGTCCTTTAAGCCCGGCATGGCGACTCCCACCGCAATCTGATTCTTTCCGTCGGAGATCAGCTTTCCATTTGTCACCTCCACGTTGGAGAACTTATCGGAAAGTATCATGCCTGTGATGGCGGTAAAGGGGACAGCCACCTCCTCCTCTTTTCCGGCAACCGCAGCTTTTACTGTCTCATGATTGATGTAATCCATGCGTATCGTCACTCTGCCGCTCTTCCCGGCCAGTTCCTCCGGCGCAATCTCCTTTCCGTCCAGCGTGTAGCGCACCTTCATCTCCACCGGCAGCTCCTTGTCCGTGGTTCCCTGATAGAAGATATCCTTTCATTCCGCCTGCCAGTTGATGCTGCCGTCCTTTCCCTCCGCAAAGGTCTCATTGCCCTTCACGTTCTTCACATCCTTCAGATCCGTGGCGTCAGCAAGCTCGGCCTTCCCGTCTGGATTCTTCAGCCATTCGCTGACAATGACATTTTTTGTCTTTCCAGAGGCATCGGCCACCACATACACCGTTTCCTCCTTTCCCACCTGACGTTCACTGCCGGACACCTGCCGCTTCAGCATCTGGGACAGAGCCGCTTCCTTCGTCTCGTCATCCGCCCCTGCCAGATTGTTATCTTTGACATTTTCTGCCTGGATCGCGTTTTCCCGATTGGCTGCCTGCGCATGAAAATGCATGCCTGCGCCGGTTCCAAGCAGCGCCACGGTCAGCACGC
>CABQGZ010000029.1 GCA_902463835.1 uncultured Lachnospiraceae bacterium | reverse complement strand
GGAAGCCATGGGAACCTACATTGGATATAATGCGAACCAGCTGATAACTGTCAAGAGTATTCAGGAATAGGACGTAAGTTCTTATACGCACAATTTGGAAAGGATGACAGAAGAATGAAAAAAGAATATGAAAGTCCGGATATGAAACTGATTCGCCATAACGCGGAAGATGTTATTTGCGCAAGCGGCGGATTGGAAGAGGGGACGCCTGATAAGGAAGGATCCGAAACCTGGGGAAGTCTGAATCTGTAAAAGCGGAACGAGGGAAAGAAGCCAATGCATTTGTGATGGCTTCTTTCCTCAAAGGAGCGACTATGAAGAAAAAACAGTATATTTTGATAACGGTACTGGCAGCTGTTGCTTTGTTTGTTGGAGCGCTTATCGCCGGAAGGGTGATAAATCCTTTGGAATCAGCACAAGATGAGGCGGAAAATGATAGAAGCAGCAGTACCGATAAGACAGCGCAGAAGCCGGGAAAAGAACAGGAATCATTGGATGATACGAAGAAGCCGGAAACAGGACTCAAGGTAGAAGAGAACCATACAGAGGCAGAGGGAGCGGAGGAATTTAGTGAGCCTAAAGAAGACAGGCGGCCGGAGGATTTGAAGCAATCGATGACAGCGGATACTTCGAACAAGTCGGGACCCCCAGATACATTGTTGACACCGGATATATCGAATACTCCGGCTGCGCCGAGGGACCCAGATGAACCGCGGCAGCCGGAAAAACCGAGTGAATCCAGTCCTACAGAAGAACAATGGGGAAAACTGAATTTATAGTGTAGAATGATGAGGAGGATCCTTTTTATGAGAACAGAGAGTGGGGCATATAGAAAGAGATGGTGCAGTCTGTTTCTGGTGCTGATTCTGGTTGTGGGAATGTTTACAGGGCTTGGAAGCGCATCTGCAGTACAGGCGTCAGAGAAACTTCCGCAGGAAGAACGGACGGTAAGAGAGAGAAAGACAGTATGGTATAGTGATATAAGCAGCTTCAAAGCGGAGAGGACATACCCAAGGGAAGAAGGATATGTATTCGCCGGATGGTATACGGATTCCAATCCGAAACCATCCCTGACAAATGCGTTGAAAAAAGATGTGAAAACCGGTGGCGCCTATGCGCTGTTTGTGGACGAGGATGTCCTGCAGGCAGCCTGGCAGATCGATTATCGTGGGAAGGATACCGGCGGATTGCTGCGCGATACGGATATGCGTCTGATTACGACTGTGGATTCACTGTGCTATGACGAAGTTGGTTTTTCAATTCTGTATAACAATGAACCGTTGGGAGCTAATAATGGAGAGCGTACTACAAAGACAGTATATCGGGAACTGGCTGCCTTTGAGGGCGGAAGTCAGAGACAATATGGGCCAGAGGTATTTTCATCCAGTTCGGAATATTTTATGAGCTATCGCTTTAATAAGATTCCGGATACTTCTTTTGGATATACATTTCAAGTAACGCCTTTCTGGACTACGCTGGATGGTACGCGTGTATATGGAAGGCAGAATAGCTTCAACATTTACAAGGATGATATATTCCGCACTTTACCGAAAGGCCTGATCAAGACAGGATTTTCAGATTTTGGTCTGGAGGAAGGTGCATACCGGTATACAGGCGGATTATCTTTTGAAAAATTTCTGGACAGCAGTGTATGTACATCCGTGGTTGGAACGGATTTTGCAGGAACGGTGACTTTTGAACATGACGGGGATGGCACTAAATATGCACATTTCCGCTATGGCGGACATAGCGATGCTTGGGACGGTATGGTTCTGGAGCCCATGGCAAACGGGAAAATTGGTATTTGGGCGGCAGGTGGAGAGTTTTCAGAAAGGATTGAACTGGATCCGGAAATTGCAGGTACCCCGCTTGTGAATGAAGAGATTGAACTGCGCCTTGCTATGTGGGAAGAAGGTAACCACGTGCGGCTGGCGGTATATATCAATGGGAAGCTGTATGGAAATGAATTTATCCAGCTTGCATGGGCATCGGGAAAATTCGGAACGTATATGAGATATTATGTAATTACAGAAGGCGGGCCGGGGTTGATCGTGGGAAGCGAGACAAGCATACCGAATCGCCTGACACAGATTGATTTCTCAGATTTTGGTCTGGCAGCAAAGAAATATGTGACAGGTACAGGTGAACTTGCGAAGCAGGGGACGGTACTGAATACTTCCCTGCGGGATAACATAACTTTCTTTGATTCTGATAATACGGGAAGCAGAGGGGAATATTATATATGCTATGGCGCAAATGGAGCGAATTGGGACGGACTTCGCATTCAACCTATTTCTGGCACGCAGTTAAGACTCTACTCGCCCTATTATGAGGTGAATGGGATTGATTACACGCTGGATGCAGCAGCAGCCGGCGTAGATTCCTTTCTGAATCAGGAATTTACCTTGGGCATTGATTTGTGGACAAAGTATTCAGATCATGCCTATATGAAGGTCTACATCAATGGAAAATGTTATGAAGATAAAGTATTTAAATTAAAGAATGCAGCAGACGGATTGTTTGGAAGCCACATAAATTTCATAACCATAGATGAGAATAAAACGTTTTGTGTTGGCCGGCAGATTCCGGCAGACGCAGTGCTTCGTGAGACCAGTTTTGCAGATTTTGGTGTTGTAAGAGGAGAATATCAGTACCGGAACGGCCAGTTGAGCATTGATGCCGCATTGAACGAGGGAACCATCCTGGGGACCAGATTCCAGGATGAAGTTACTTTCTGCTATAACGGCGACAACTCATTAAGTTATCTCTGCTATGGCGGAAGCCCCAGTAGCTGGCACGGTATACGAATAGAACCGATGGACAATGACTGTCTGAAGGTGTATGCTGCGGCAGAAGAATTCCCAAATAATGGTGACAATCCATGGATATTGACCTCGGATAAGGCAGGCGCATCCCTGGTGAATAACAGAATTCTTTTGACCTTGGTCACATGGCAGGATGGACAGGATGTGAAGCTGGCAGTTTATATTAATCACCGGCTCTATGGCGGAGAATTCTTTACGCTGGAAGGGGCGGCGGATAAGCTTGGCGGAAAAATAGGATATTATGCAGGAAATGAAGGAACTTCTCTGTATGTAGGTGATAGAAGTGCTGAAGCGGTTATGTCGATTGGCGGCTACTATGGTCCACATCAGTCGTTTGAGGTAACGGATAAGAATGGGAACCTGCATACAGCTCTGGATATGGTGAATGATGATATTTACAAGAAAATCGCTGATTGCGGAGTGAACTTGATTACTTACAATTATGTTACATATCCTGCGGGGGAATATGGCGCGTATGGAGCAGAAATGAAAATGCGTGATCAATTGAAACTGGCAGATCAATATGGGATTTCCATGTATGTGAATGATGAAAGACTGTACGGGAAGAGTTCAGCACAAGTTTCAGAGTTGATTTCAAAGGCTTTCTATTCTGAATATGCTTCTTTTGCGGGAATCCATGTTGTAGACGAGCCGTGCACCGAGATTTATCGTCATCCTGCAGATACAGAGGATACGAAAATAATGAGTAAATGGGCAGAGCTTTCGCGGAATGTTGGTGCTGCGGGAACAATGAATTATGTGAATCTGCTGCCTTATTGGCCGGGAATCCTGGATAAGGACAGTGGGAGAGAGACTTCCTATAAGCGATATCTGCAGACATATATTGATACCTGTGCACCAAAGCAGTTGTCCTTTGACTATTATGTGTTTGATCCGGACAGGGAACACAACGTGATGGAATGCGGGACATACTTTAAAAATCTGGCAATGATCCGGGAAAAGGCGCTGGAACAGAATCTTCCGTTTTCACCTTGCATACAGGCTGGAACAGATTGGAATGGAGGGTTGGAAACGATACCGTCAGTGCAGGGAGGCGGTCGTCCGACAGAAGCGGAATTTAAGTGGAATGTCAATGTTTCGTTAGCCTTTGGAGCGCAAGGAATACAATATTTTCCGCTGATTCAGCCGATTGGATTTGCAATTAAGAATGGATACAACCATGAGTATGACTATGGAAGAAATGGTCTCATTGGTGCGAACGGGCAATTGAACGATTGGTATTACTATGCTCAGAGAGTGAACCGCCAAATTGCGGCGGTAGATGATGTTCTGATGAATGCTGCGAGTCTGGGCGTGATAGTGGGCGGCGAGATCGCGGAAAAAAGTACCATAAGAGATTGTGGTATACCGATATATGATGAGTATAACCACACACATCCGGTTGTGAAAAATGTTCAGATAACAAGTGGTAATGTAATGACAGGGCTCTTTGATTATCAGGGGAAGACAGCCATGTACATAGTAAATTATAATCTGAATGAGGCTGGACAGGCATACATCTATCTGCGAGGAAATCAGCACAATGTGCGTGTAACAGCAGACGGTAAGAATTTTGTGGGAAGATGCGATGCGGGCGGCGCATATATCACGGAGCCGATTGCTCCAGGTGAAGCGATATTGGTTGTAATTGACTGATAAAATGAAATTGTGTAAAGAACAACGGGAAGTGCGCTATATGGTCACTTCCGGAAATTGAGGTGAGGAGAAGCAGCGTATGAGTAAAAAATTTTTTATGAGACAATGGATCGGAATACTTGGTGTCGTTGCTCTGTTGATGGGTTCTCTGTCTGCTACGGCAGAGGCAGTCACTCCATCGGCAAAGGAGTACACGGTGATTATGTCGAATTCCTACGACATTTTTATCGGGAGCAGAGAGCCGGTAAATGCGAAGGCGGGAGACGAGGTTTATCTGGTCTATACCGTGGAGTCTGTAAATCAGAAGGAAACTACCAGCGTACAACACGGAGTGGTGGCGGCCAATGATAATAAAACACGATATCCTTATGAAGAGAATGGAACCATGAAATTTTCTCTTGCGCCGAATCTGCTGGAGGAAGGAAAAACCTATTTTTTCCGCTTCCGCTATACGGACACGGGATTCGAATATGTGGCGGCCTGGGCGAAGGGGGATGATTCTGGATATATTACATTTCCCCATTCTGTCGAGTTTGGAGATAATCGTAATTACAAATATTTTGGTATCTGGTTTGGAACCGGGAATGTGTCAGCTGAATTAAGTCATGTGCTGTGCTATGACAAGAATGGAAATGACCTTGGCGTTACCAGTTCTGCTGCGACTGTCTTGTCGGACATGGAAACCATGCAGTATAGTGAAGATATGACGCATTCCTATGATATTAAGGCGGAAAAGCTTTCCAATATTGCGATCAGTAACAAGGTGCCGGCGAAAGGCAAAAACATCTATATGGAATATACCGTAAAGAGCAGCCAATCCAGATTGTATCAGAACGGAGCAATCAATTCCGTGGCTCCGGATTCTGTTTATCCGCATGAAAAGGGATTACTGCAGTTTGAATCTTTTTATGATACGCCGGGCAATGGTTTTTTGCTGGAGGAGGGAGCCTCCTATATCGTGAAATTTTCAAGAAATGAGGATAATACGGGATTCATGGCGTTGGCGCAAAGGACCAAGGACGGCAAGACAGAGATGCATGCTTTTCCAAATCCAGCGGGAATATTTAATCCGGATGCAGCGTATTATTCCCTTTGGTTCGGCGAGGGAGAGGATTTTAAGGCGAGCTTCGAATTGGTAAATTTCAAGTGCTATGATGAGGAAGGGAATAATCTGGGAGTCCAGACGAATCAGATTGGAGCCGAGGTTGTCCATTACGGAGAACGTGAGGATTACAGTGCCTGCAGTTCCTTGTATTACAATAAAGAAAATGGCGGTATCATTGCTTTGTATGACGATAAGACAGCCAAGGTAACAAAGAATGGGAAGACGGAGACGGTGGAGTACGTGATCTTAGGAGATACCTTGTGGCTGACATATGAGGATGGTAAGGACAGCTTTGCTTATCTCTATCAGACCTTCAGTAATGAGGAGGAAACCTATTGGCGCCTTGGAACCTGTTATATCAGTTTTGTAACGAATACGGATAATCCGCCAGAAACGCAGAAGGTGGATCAGGAGACGGGATATACGGCTCTGCGTCCGGAGGATCCGAAGCGTGACAACGCAGAATTTCTAGGATGGGTGCGTCATGACGGCACGGAATTTGATTTTGACAGTATTGTAACAGAATCGGCTACGTTGTATGCAAAATGGTCTGATGGAATCGCATATGAGAAGACCAGTGTATGGAATGGAAATAGAAGCATGGGAATTGCAATTGGGGTCAGCGCTGCACTGCTGGCAGTTGGTGTGGCTGCGGCTGTAATATTAGTCCGAAGGGGTGGTAAGAAGTATGGTAATCAGAAAGAATAGCAAAACTGGTGCGAAGTCAAAGAAACCGGTAAACAAGATGCGGGTTTTGTTTATCCTGTTCTGTATTACCGTACCAATTATTAATTGGCTGGTATTTTATGTATATGTCAATTTCTCATCGTTTTTCATGGCTTTTACTAGCAAAGACGGTGTGATCTCTCTGGATAACTTTATCCGTTTTTTCAATGAGTTCACACTACCAAGCTCGGAGCTGCGGCTGGCACTCCGGAATACAGCGCTTACCTTTGTCATTATATTGTTGACGTATCCGTTAAAGGTGCTGGTGTCGTATTTCCTGTACAAGAAGGTAGCGGGATACCGGTTTTTCCGAATTGTATTTTTCTTTCCCAGCATTATCTTTTCGGTGGCTATATCCATGGTATTTATTAAGCTGGTGGGTGTCAACGGCATCATTGCGCAAGGGGTAGGACATCTGGCAGGGCTGGACTATGCTCCAGAGCTTCTGGCGGATTCAAGATTTGCGAATCTTACGGTCATATTAAATATGCTTTGGTTGAGCTTCCCGGGAGATTTGATCATTTGGGGTGGAACCTTTGCCAGAATACCGGAGGAAGTATTGGAATCCGGTAAGATTGATGGTGTTAGCTGGTGGAAGGAATTTACCAGGATCATTGTTCCGATGGTGTGGCCCACGGTGTCTCTGCAGATGGTATTGCTGTTCTGCTCTTTCTTTAGCTCATCCGGTAATGTATTTCTGCTGACCAATGGGCAATACGGGACAATGACTCTGTCGGCATGGATGTATATCACGCTGTATGAAAATTCCGGAAATATGTATACTTCCAATGTGTACAATTATCTGTCGGCGGTAGGACTTATCATCACGGTGATTGCCGTTGGCGTATCTCTTGTTATCCGCCGGTTTACAGATAAAGTATTTGATGAAGTGGAATTTTAAGGGAGGTACGAGAAGATGAAGATTCAAAGAAGAAACCGTATTCGCAGAAGTCTTCCAGAACGGATTCTGCGGGGATTCGTATCCCTTGTTTTCCTGGCGGTAGCGCTGAGCTATCTGTATATTTTTGTTTGGGCAGTGATTGCTGGATGTAAGACACATGCGGAGATTGTAATGGATCCATTTGGTTTGCCAAAGGAATGGCATTGGGAGCATTATCTGGAGGTGTTTTCTCTTCTGGAGGTAAACGGAAACAATTTTTTTGATATGTTGTTCAACAGTATTTATTTTTCGGTATTTGCAGTATTTCTGCAGATGTTTGTGACCATTACCTTCAGTTATTGCTGTACCAAGTATAAGTTTCCTGGACATAATTTGATTTATACAATTGTCCTGGTAATGATGACGCTGCCGTTGTATGGCAATTCTGGTGCGGCATACAGGCTTTACAAGAGCTTGGGGATGATTGACAGCTATGCACATATCCTGACTGCTGCTTCTGGTTTCGGAGCGCAATTCCTGTATTTTCGGGCATTCTTTAAGAATATGTCCTGGACTTATGCGGAAGCGGCGATGATCGACGGAGCCAATGATTTCCAGATTTATTTCAAGGTTATGCTGCCCCAGGCAAAACCAATCTTTGGCGCATTATATCTGACGGGCTGGCTGGGAATCTGGAACAGCTATGAGAGCGCACTAATTTATCTGCCGAATTTGCCGACTCTTCCAGTTGGAATCTATCAGTTTAACACGGAGATGATTTATCGGGCAAGGCTGGATATTCTATTTGCGGCGTGCGTGATTATCGCAATACCGGCGATCGTATTATTTATTGCGTTTAACAAGGTTATTACAACGAATGTATCTGTAGGTGGCATCAAAGGATAAGGAGAAAGAGAGGAACAGACAATGATGAAGAATCTGAAATTAAAACGACTGATGGCAGCAGGTCTTGCTGGCGTTATCGCGGCTGGAATGATCGGCTGCAGTGGTGGCGGTGGAGACAAGAAGAACCAGGGCGGGAGCGAGGATCCAAAAATGGATGTGGAGATTAGCTATTGGAATTCTGGTCTTGGCACAGATTGGCTGGATGCCATGATTGAAGCTTTTAAGGATGAACATCCGGAATATCACGTTTATTATAAGGCAACTGCCGATTCTGACAGCGCTACAGCAGCTTATGGAATGGAGGATATTGATACGGTAGATCTATATCTATGCGGTATGGAGTATGATCATTCTAAGATGGAACCGCTGACGGATGTGTTAGACGCAGCAGCGTATGGAGACAGCAAAACTGTTCGAGAAAAGTTCAATAATACGTATTTGAAGATGGCAACTGCTTCTGATGGTGTAACCTATGCTTTGACGTATGGCGGTGGAGTATTGAGTATCGTATACAATAAGAAGATGTTTGAAGATGCGGGAATTCTGGAGCTTCCACGTACTACGGATGAACTGGTAGCGGTATGTGATACCCTTTACAGCAACAATATGGTACCGTTGGCACATTTTAATCCAATTGGATACTGGGATTATATCAGTGAAGCCTGGTTTGCGCAGTGTGACGGCATCGACTATTATCTAAATAATTTTTATGCCTGCACCGATGAAAATGGAAACAGCCCGTCCAAAGAGGTGTTTACCAAGAAGGATGGGAGATATGAGACGATTAAAGTGCTGGAGAAAATCGTTACTCCGGATTATACCATGGCAGGTTCTAATTCTTCGGATCACGTATCGGTACAGACGCAGTTCCTGAACGGGAGCTCAGCTATGATGGCAGATGGATCCTGGCTTGGAAATGAAATGAAAAGTACCGGACAGGTTGATAACTTTGGAATGATGCGGTTGCCGGTGATCTCTGCGATCACAAAACGTTTGGAGACAGTAAAGAGCGATTCTCTGCTGCGTGTGCTGATCAGTGCGATAGACAGTGTGACAGATGGAGAAAAGCAACTGGCAGATTATCAGAGTGGAGACGGGTATGTGGTAGACGGCACCCAGATTTCCGCAGCAGACTGGGAGGCTGTGGCAGATGCACGTAATACCTGCGCCATTAATTATAGTGGTGAAAATGCGTATATTCCCAACTATTCTGAAAATAAAGCGGGAGCAAAGGAATTTTTGAAATTCCTGTATTCTGATAAGGGTTCTAAGGTATACGCGGATAAGCTGCATATGACCCTTCCGATGACACTTTCTCAGGGAGAATTGGATACCACAGCCTGGAATGGCTTTGAGCTGGATCAGTTGAATCAACTGAAGACAGCGGTAAATTATGCATGCTTCTATAATGCGGGAAAGCACGAGATTTTTATTGGCGGTGGTGCCTCTGCATTTGTAGGAGGTCTGGATTCTCTGCGGTTGATGTGCTCTAAGAATGCGGCAGATCGGGTAGGCAGTGAAGAGGTATGGAAAAGTATGGTGCAGAAGGTTGAGGACAACTATGAAATGAGCTGGCTGGCGAACATCAAATAATGAAGGAGAATACGTATGAAGAAAGCATTAAGGCTTGCGGGAACACTTCTTTCGGTAGCAATGCTGGTTCCCTGCCTGCTACCTATAAAAGTATTTGCAGGTGCCAGCAGTATTGTGATAGACGGCACAACTTTTTCAGAGGGGATCAGCAGCGCCAGCTGGAGTAACCCGGAGGAAGACGTATATGCAAGTGATGGAAAACTGATATTCCCGGTTGAAAGTACAAAATATACTCGTCTCATCAATAAGAATGTTGTACGTGCATGTGATAGTAAGGACGAACTGCTTCGCGCAGATATGAAGGTGAAGCTGGAGCACATGCCGCAGGGAGGAGAATTTATTCTGGGATTTGGGCTTGGGAACATCGAGAGTCTTCCTGGAAATAAGGGTAATCTGGAACTAGTGTTTATAAATGAAGGAGGGATAAAGGCTGCCATTCGTGCCTATGAGGAACAAGATCAGCTGACAGAGCTGATGGCTGCCAGAAGTGTTGGTGCTTCGATAGGAAGCGATATCGCTGTGGAGGTTCGGGTAGAAAAAGATAGATCCATGACGGTGAAGCTGAATGGACAACAGATATATACTGGTGTAACACCCGTCAGCGGAGAAGGGCGTATCGGCTTTTTACAAAGCGGCCAATGTAAGGTGTCCATTTCCGATTTGAATGTGGTTTCTTATCGGTACGATAGGCCGGAGAACTCCAATTTTACAGAGAGCTTTGATGACGATACCTTCAACAGTAATCTTTTGCTCTGCAAGATGATCCATCGGTCGAATAATCATCCATGTGTCATGGAAGTGCGCGAGTATGAGGGTGACAGTGTGCTGATATTTGAAAATACGGGGCAGGCGTTTCTCACGACAACGCAGCAGTATTCCAATTTTGAATTGACCTTTGATGTTCCCCATCTGCTGCGGAAGGCGATTCTGGACGATAATTATGCAACGTTGAAGCCGGCATCTTCCTGGCTGGGGATATCTTTCGGAGATGATATGATGGAGAGCAACGCATTTGATTATGCGCAAGCTCCGGAACTTGTTTATTTTAATACGGATTCCAAAGTGCATGCGCAGTCATACAATGGGGATGCTGTGGGGGAATCTGCGGAGCACGCATTTTTTGATATCAATGAGACCAGGGGATTCTCGGTACAGTTAAGAGTGGTGGATGCCCATGTAACAGTTGGAATCAAATGGCTGGACGAAGATCGTTTCACCACACTGGCGGAATATGAGACCAAGGATCATAGGACTCCCCTTGGCTATGTGCATATCTGGACCTGCGGGATTGGAAATTTTGCGCTGGATAATATTAATATGGTGAATTTGGATGACAATGCCCAGGTGGTGGAGACTGGTTATAAGGCGGCAAAATTTGCTGTGCCGGAAGATTATGAATATACACCAGCTCAAAAGGTGTACCGCTCCGGGGAGGAAGCAGAAGGAAAAAATGGTCTTTATTGGTATTTGATGATCCCTTGTGCAGCGGTGGTGTCCGTGGTCGTTGGACTGATTGGATGGGGAGTCAGTAAGAAGAGGAAGGGGAGGGAGGAGAACAACAATGAAAAATAACAGTCAAAGAATCTTTGGTATCCTCCTGACGGCAGTTCTGGCGGCTTGGACGTTAGGAGGCTGCGGCAGTGGGAAGAATGAGATTAAAGTGGAGCCTATGGAGGCGGAAGAGATACATACTCTGACCTTTGCCGCTCTGGGGGGCGAGGACGTTATGCCGATTGCCACATATTATGGCCCAATGCCCTCCGATTATAGCTATAATGGTGAAGCACAGCCGGATTTTATCACGGAAGAATATTTTGAAGCAATTGAAGCCACCGGAATTAATCTGATCAATCATACCTACACGGATTATCAGACAGCTCCCCAGCTTGTGAGAAAGATGCTGGAGTTGGGGGAGAAGTATCATATTGGCATCTGCGTTACGGATGGAGTGATCTCTGCACCGAAAGGAGAGGACACACTGTCATTGGCACAGATGTCTCAGCGAATCAATGAATATGGAAATTATCCGGCGTTTTGTGGTATGTATATGGCAGATGAACCGCAGTGGGCGGAATTTAATCTGGGAGATGGTACACGAACCATAGACTTGTACGCACCGGGGTTTCAAAATCTGGCAAAACTGGGCATTTATGGATATGCCAATGCCCTTCCGGATTACGGCTTCAACGGAAAGAGTGAAAATTATGAAGCTTATCTGAATTATATGGTGGAAAAATGTGAATTGCCGTATCTGCAGTATGATCACTATGTGTTTGACAAGGGAGCCACAAAGGAGCAATATTTTTATAATATGGCGCTGGTGAGGAAGGTCGCAAAGGAGCATGACATTCCTTTTTGGACCTTTATCCAGGCAGGTGCCCAATGGAATGACGCAAATGGCAGATTTGATTCGGAGACGCCGTATTATCCAAATGAATTGCAGTTTCAGTGGAATGTGAATACTTGTCTGGCGTATGGAGCCCAGGGCATCGAATATTTCCTGTTGTTCCAGCCGTATCATTTTGCATTTGCAGAAACTGAACCCTTTGATTTTGAACGGAATGGCATTTTTGGAGCGTGGGGAAATAAGAACCAGTGGTACTATTATGCGCAGAACGTGAATCGTCAGATTGCAGCGGTGGACGAGGTACTGATGCACTCGGTAAATAAAGGTGTTTTGGTGACCAGTGAACAGGCCAGGAAAGACAATGAACTTTCCGATTGTATTCTGGAAGGAGAGACCTGGAGAGAGCTTACGGGTGTAGATGGAGATACCATGATTGGGTGTTTTAATTATGAAGGAAAGACTGCGCTGTATGTGGTGAATTACGATACGGAGTATGCGCAGAAGATCACACTGCACTTTGACAACACACATAATGTATCTGTTGTGCAGAATGCAGAGAAGACATATTATAGCGCAAAGAACCTGATGTTAGATATGCAGGCGGGTGAAGGTGTTCTGGTTGTATTTGATTAAGTATTAGAAAGGAAATAAGATGAAAATAGAATTTGAAGGGAACAGGATGCCGGTCAGCGCCTTTTATGGTCCTCATCCTCAGTTTCAGTTCGATGACACGAATGTGGCGCGGGATCATATCAAGGAAGAAATATACCAGAAGATTGGCGAAAGCGGAATCTGGCTGATCACCTATTCAGAGAATTCTTATACAGAGGATAAAAAGGAGCAGGAAATTGTTCGCAGACAGCTTGCGCTGGCAGAGAAGAACGGTCTTGCCATGTGCGTGCGGGATACGCGGCTATTGCCGGATGCTTGCCCAAAGAAAGAAGAACTGGAGCAAAAAAGAAGAGCTTACGGTGACTATGAGTCCTTTGCAGGATGGACAATCATGGATGAACCTGGATCCGATGATTATGCCTGCGAGATCGCAAAGACACGCCATTTAAAGAATTTTGCGCCTCTTTCCAGGAAGATCAATACGGATACGGATTTTGTAGCCTATTTAAACCTGCTTCCTTTTTTCTCTCACCTTGGCTCAAAGGAGGGATATCAGCGATATCTGGAAGAGTATTGTACCAGGTTCCAGCCAAAGATGCTATCCTTTGACTATTATCCTTTTGACGGCGGCGGGGATGTTTCCAATTGTCATCAGTACTTTATCAATTTGGCACTGATCCGACAGGCTGCCAAGGAGCATGGAATTCCATTCTGGACATTCATTCAGGCGGGAAAGAACTGGAATGATGCTAAGAAGATGATGGAGAAAACGGTAAATGACAGACCAACCCGGGCAGAGTTCTTGTGGAATGTCAATATAGCGCTTGCCTTTGGAACCAAAGGAATTCAGTATTTTCCATTGATACAGCCGGAGTGGTTTGCTTTCGAGAAAGGTGGCGGCAGAGATTATGAGAGAAATGGTATCTTTGGTGCGGATGGAAAGCCTACCATATGGTATCAATACGTAAAGGCTGCAAATCGGCAGATTGCTTCTGTGCAGGAGGTATTGATGCACAGTAAAAGTAAAGGGCTTGTGATGTGCGGTGATCTTGCGAAGGAGGTAGTGGGCGGTTCCGGGGTACCTGTGTTGGAATCTTATGAGATGTTAAAGTCTGTTACTTCCGATAGTTCTTACGGAGCGGTTATCGGTTGCTTTGAACGGGAGAATGACATTGTGTTATATGTGGTGAATTATGATGTGGAACAGAGCCAGATGGTTACTTTGAACTTACATCAGGAATATGATGTAAATTTGATGTCGGCTGATGTCAGCGAGAGCCGGAAGGTTTCTATGCTGCCCGTCAGACTTGGACCAGGGGAAGCGGTGCTGGTACTTATTGAAAGCCAAAATGGCAATACCTGCAAGTCGGAAGAATATTGCGTGAACGAGTGATTTTTAAAAAGGTACAGGAGGGATGAAATGAAACACAAAAAATTTCGAAAGAGGGCAATTTCGCTGTTCTGTGTTTTGTGTCTGATGGTGGGATTTACATGGAACAGTATGCCTGACAGTAGGGCGAAGGAACTGGAAACAAATGCTGACACACCGGAAGATTTGACAAAATTAAAAGCGTTTACTGTGTCAGATTTGGAATTGACGGACGGGGTAGGAATCGGAGTAGATGGTGCCGTGGGCGGAAATGGCGCCAACGTATCTTATCAGGTAAAAGGGTTGTCAAGTCTGG
>CABQGZ010000028.1 GCA_902463835.1 uncultured Lachnospiraceae bacterium | reverse complement strand
ATCTCGAAACTGTTTTGTGAAGGAAGCCTTGAAACAGAATGAAAAAGAGTAGAAAGAATCATCATCCAGACAGCACCGTTCAGATATGGATGCGATTCCAGAGAATTCAACGGTAACAAAAGTTCATAAGCATAACAGCAAAAGCATTTCTAAGCAACTGTAAACCCTGCAACTACAGAACCATGAAAATCAGAATACAGAAAGTAGAGGTATAGTCCATTGGACAGCATAGTTTAAAAGGAGTCATCGAAGATATATGGTCGATGGCTCCTTTTATTTGTTCTTGTGACCCTGCTCAATCCTCCAGTACAGCTCGAATCCCGCTATATCGAAAACTGACTGTTATAAAGCTGGGCGTAGTGTCCGCCCCTGGCCAGCAGCTCCTCATGGCTGCCCTGCTCCAGGATCTTGCCATCCTTCATGAAGAGAATCAAGTCCGCCGACTGGATGGTGGAAAGACGGTGCGCCACAATGAAGCTGGTCCGTCCCTTCATCATGGCGGCAAAGGCGTTCTGGATCTTCATCTCTGTTCTTGTGTCGATGGACGAGGTGGCCTCATCCAGGATCAGCATGGGCGGCAGACACAGCATGACTCTGGCGATACACAAAAGCTGCTTCTGTCCTGCGGAGAGACTCCCGCCGTCCTCCCCGATCACCGTGTCATAGCCTTTAGGCAAACGCTTGATGAAGCTGTGGGCATGGGCGGCTTTTGCCGCTGTTATCATCTCTTCCTCTGTAGCCGACTGTTTTCCCATCATCAGATTTTCCCAGATAGTTCCGGCCTTCAGCCAGGTCTCCTGGAGCACCATTCCGTAATTCTCCCGCAGGCTCTTCCTGGTGATGTGACGGATATCTTCTCCCTCCACCGTGATTGCCCCTTGATCCACATCATAAAAGCGCATCAGCAGATTGATCAGCGTCGTTTTTCCACAGCCGGTGGGGCCAACGATGGCAATACGCTGTCCGGGCTTCACCTTAAGATTGAAATCCTCAATCAGCTTCTTCTCCGGCACATAAGAGAAATACACATGGGAAGCCGCAACATTGCCTTTCACCTCAGACAGCACAGCTGCATCCCCATCATCCGGTATCTGAGGTTCCTCCTCAATCAACTCCAGCACCCGCGCCGCGCAGGCAAGAGCATTCTGCAGTTCCGTTACCACGCCTGAAATCTCGTTGAAGGGCTTGGTGTATTGATTGGCATAGCTTAAGAAGCAAGACAGCTGGCCTACTGTGAGCAAGCCCCGGATAGCACATAAGCTTCCCACCACACCCACACCCGTGTAGACCAGGCCGTTGATAAACCGGGTAGCCGGATTGGTGATGGAGGAGAAGAAGGTTGCTTTTAACGAGTAAGTAGAAAGCCTTCCGTTAATCTCGTCAAAGCGCTCCAGCACCCGTTCTTCCTGTCCAAAGGCCTGCACAACCTTCTGATTTCCAATCATCTCATCAATCAGTGATGTCTGCTCGCCCCTTGTCTCCGACTGACGCCGAAACATCTCATAGGTCCGCTTGGCAATAAAGGCCGCCACAAGCAGAGAGACAGGGGTGATAACAACAACCACCAGTGTAATCCACACGTTGATGCTAAGCATAAAGCCCAGTGTCCCTATGATCGTAAGTACCCCCGTAAAGAGCTGGGTGAAGCCCATAAGAAGACCATCGGCAAACTGATCCACATCCGCCACCACCCGGCTCACCAGCTCCCCGTGGGAATGCCCGTCTATATACTTCAGGGGCAGGATCTCAATCTTCTCAAAGGCATCACTTCGGATATCCCGAACCACACCGTAGGTAATCCTATTGTTGCACACATTCATCAGCCATTGCGCCAGCCCCGTAATTCCAATGATAGCTCCCATCTGGAGCAAGATCTTAAAAATCTCCGGAAAATTCACGCTCCCCGGTCCCAGAATATGGTCAATGACATTCCCCGTCAGCACCGGCACATACAGCGTGGCGAACACCGTAACCACCGCAAGCAACAGGGACAGAATCAAAAATATCCAATATTTTCTTATATAAAGAAGCACCTTTTTTAGCGTATCGGTCCGTTTTTTCTTCTTATCCATCTCCTACACCTCCCACGCAGCGCCTGTCTTCTGCCTGACTGATATATCGGCATGCGTTTCCGGCCGCTGTTCTAGGCCAGCATTTTCCGTTTTCCCATACTGAGATTCGTAAATCTCCCGGTATACCTGGCAGCTCTCCAACAGTTCCTCATGGGTTCCCATACCCACTGCCTCTCCCTCATCCAGCACGATGATCTGATCCGCATAGCGGATGGAGGAAGTGCGCTGAGATACCACAAATACCACCGGGCGCTCCTTCATGCTGCGGATAGCCCCACGCAGCTTCGCGTCTGTGGCATAGTCAAGGGCGGAGGCGCTGTCGTCCAGAATGAGGATCTTTGGTTTCCGTACCAAGGCTCTTGCAATGGTAAGCCGCTGCTTCTGACCGCCGGAAAAATTCTTGCCCCCCTGGGAAACCGCTGCCTCCAGGCCGCTTTCCTTGCCGGCCACCACCTCCGCGGCCTGGGCGATAGCAAGGGCCTCCCCCAATTCCTCCTCCGTGGCGTCCTCTTTTCCCCACAGAAGATTCTCACGGATGGTACCGCCGAACAGCACCGCCTTCTGCAGCACAATCCCCACCTTCTTCCGAAGCTCTGCGATGGGGTAGGATGTCACATCACGTCCATTGACAAGTACCTGTCCCTCCGTGGCATCATAAAATCTTGGAATCAGATGTACCAGGGACGTCTTTCCGGAACCGGTACCTCCGATGATTCCGATGGTCTCACCGGCTCTTGCCGTAAAGCTGATGTGGGATAAGGACTTGTCACCGGCATTCCGATAGGTCAGGGACACATCCTTAAATTCCACCACCGGGGCTTCTGCTTCCCCCTTCTCTGACTGCAGATCCGGCTCTCCTTTCTTCATTTTCTGGCTGTTCTCAATCTCAAACACACTCTGAATCCGGTTCCCACAGGCAACCGCCTTGGTAACCGTGATGATCAGGTTCGCCAGCTTCACCAGCTCCACCAGGATCTGAGACATGTAATTCACCAGCGCAACCACCTGGCCCTGGGTCAGAATCCCGCTGTCCACCCGGATGGCTCCCGTGTAGAGAAGCACGATCAGCGCACCATTAATGATAATATAAGTCACCGGGTTCATAAAAGCGGTGATCCTTCCCACAAAATTCTGCATGTGGGTCAGTTCATGGTTTCCCGTCTCAAACCGCTCCTGTTCTTCCTCCTCTCGGTGGAATGCCCGGATCACCCGGACGCCGGAGAGATTTTCCCTGGTGATCCCAAGAACCCGATCCAGCCGTTCCTGCACCTTTTTGTACAACGGGATGCTCACCAGCATGATTCCGAATACCACAACAGAGAGCAGAGGTATGGTCACCGCAAAGATCAGCGCCGCCTTCACGTCAATGGTGAAAGCCATGATCATAGCTCCAAACACGATAAAAGGTGAACGCAAAAACAGACGCAGCACCAGGTTCACCCCAGACTGCACCTGGTTGATATCGCTGGTCATACGGGTGATAAGTGTGGAGCTTCCCACCTCATCCACCTCCGAAAAGGACAAGCCCTGCACATGGGCGAAGAGGCTGTGACGCAGCTTTGTGGCAAAGCCCACCGCAGCCTTGGCGGAAAAATACTGAGCCGTGATGGAGCACACCAGGCCAATCACTCCTAAGGCTACCATCACAAGACTCATCTTCACAATATAGGGCTGATCGTTCTTCCCGATTCCCACATCAATCATAGCCGCCACTACCAGCGGTACAAAGAGTTCAAAGGACGCCTCCAGCATCTTAAACAACGGTGCAAGGATCGTCTCCTTCCTGTAATCCTTTAAATATATTAATAATTTTCTCACAACATCCTCCTACCCTACACAACAAATTAATCTCAGCCATTCTGCACTCTGATCTGCTCTCCCTGAATCAGCGGATATCGCACCAGAGTATCCCAGTCAAGATTCTCCTTATGCATATCAACCGCTGTAATCTGATGGTTCTCATAAGTGGTATAGTAATAAATTCCTTTATCCCCGTTGCAGCAGGAGGTGTAGATCGTGATCTCATATTTTCCTTCCCCTACCTGACAACACCCCCGCTGCTGGTCAACAGAACCCAGTATATGAAAAAACTGGCTCACACTCTCCAATTCCCCAGCCCCGGAAATGGAATTCATCTTTGTAAAAGCCACCCGCACAAAACGAGACTGGGAGGAGAGATCTCCCGGCAGCCCCAAAGCCCCCATGCCTCGGCTGTAGCGGTGCAGTGAAAGCTTGTCTGAAAAATGATTCTCAGGATCCTTTCGCGACAGATGCATATAGTTATTCAGCTGGAACAGCTGCTCGTCAAAGGGGGGATTGTTGGTCAGCACACCCACCGGGTTGTCGTATATGCGAATGCCCTCCTTCACGGATTCCACGGTTATGGCTTCTTCCCGATCCGCGATAATCCAATGAAGCTGAGCCACCGGCAGCTCCGCACTAAAAGGGGTGTCCACAAGATTGATCCGTTCAAGAAACACTCTCGCCTCCTGCACTGTGGCGCATTGACCTAATATCCAGGGAATAAACTCAAAGGTGGCCACATTGTCCCTTTCCGGCGCCGTTGCCTTATAATCTGCATTTCCCACAAAATTCAGGCCAGCCATTCCAAGGCCTTTTTCGTTCATTCCGTCATAGTACAGCGGATAATCTTCCTCCACATGAGCCATACCTATGATGGCATAGTGGCTCTCCATCCTTTCCATGTTTCGAAAATGAAACATATATCTGCGGGGCGTAACTACAAGCTCTTCCCCGTAAGAAAATTCATAATCCAGTGTGCGTCCAAAATAAAAATCCTTTGTTCGGTAAGTTGCTGCTGTGCACATAATCTGTCTCCTTCTGTACGCGCAGATCTCTGCGCAATTTATATCTGACGGTTCCTGGGCCACTCCATGCCTCAAGCAATGTCATCCTCCTATCAGCTTCCCCATTTCCCGGGATCGTATCCCATTTTATTCCCATCGGCTGCAGGTGTGACCTGACTGCGCAGATATGTGCTTTTATGGCTGCACGGATATGGGCTTCCATAAAAGTATGTAATACGGGCTTACGACAGCTTCATGTCTCCTTCACGCACCCATCCGATCTTCTTGAAAAACAGATTGATCAGCGGGCACAGCACGGCTGGAATAAGCAGTGAGATCAACACAAGACCGATCCAATCCATGGGTGTCACCGCCGCCTTTGCCCCGGATGCAATGTCATTCATCCAGCCTGTGTACACGCCGATCTGTCCCACCAGCCCGCAGGTGCCCATACCGGAAGATACCGCAGGTCCGTTCATCTCAAGGTGAAAGACGCAGGTGGCGATTGGTCCGGTGATTGCCGACGTGACAATGGGAGCGATCCAGATTCTGGGATTCTTTATGATATTCCCCATCTGCAGCATAGAGGTTCCGATCCCCTGGGACACAAGACCACCCCACCGATTCTCACGAAAGGACATCACCGCAAAGCCGACCATCTGGGCACAGCAGCCAGCCACCGCAGCTCCTCCCGCCAGTCCGGTGAGACCGAATGCGGCACAGATGGCAGCTGAGGAGATGGGCAGGGTCAACGCGATGCCTACCAGCACAGATACCAGGATTCCCATGAGGAAAGGCTGAAGCTCCGTGGCCCACATGATCAGACGGCCCAGCTCCATGGCCGCTTTTCCAAGGGCCGGAGCCCACCAGGCCGACAGGCCGATGCCCACACCGATGGTCACCAGCGGCGTCACAAGAATGTCAATCTTCGTCTCCTTTGATACAGCTTTTCCAATCTCCGCCGCAAGAATGGCGATGAAAAGAACAGCCAGCGGCCCTCCTGCCCCGCCCAACGCGTTGGAGGAGAATCCCACCGTGATCAGCGAAAACAGTACAAGTGGCGGACAGTGCAGCGCATATCCGATGGCCACCGCCATGGCCGGACCGCTCATGGCGGACGCAAGCGCGCCCACGGTGTACTCCACATCATTTACCGTCACAACAGAAGCTGTCAGGAACGGAATGTGAAACTGTGTTCCGATGGTGTTGATGATCGTCCCGATCAGAAGCGAACAGAACAGTCCCTGAGCCATTGCACCCAACGCATCGATCCCATATCTTTTTACTGAAATCTCGATATCTTTTCTTTTCAAAAACGCTTTTATCTTTTCCATACTTTCCTCCCAGGGTGTGCATCGGCTTGCTTTATGCACTCCGTGTCAAACCCGTCACTCAAATATGCTATCTATTCACAGACAAAAGGAGCTGATAAACAGCCCCTTTCTTTTTTCTCAAACAGCAAACACAATCTCCGGTTGCTGTTCGCTGTCTTTGTTCCTTACTTTCCAGTCTCTTCCTGTTTGATACTGAACAGACGGTCAAACTTCACCTTGGCCCATTCTTCTTCCTTCAGTTCAAAGGTAGCTGCCTCCTTGTAGCCATCACACAGCTCCTTATAGGCGTCAGCCTTCTTCTGATTGATCATGGACTCTTTCTTCTTCTCCGTGGCATCCTTATCAAACTCACTGTCCAGACGAATAATGTAATAATAGTTCTCCGTGGTGATCAGATCGGAGATCTCCCCTTCCTTCAGGGCATCCGCCGCTTTGGTAACTTCCTCCCCAAGGGAACTTCCGTCGCTGCCGTAGGAATTCGTGGATACGGTATCCCCGTGATCCTTGATCGCAGCGTCAAAATCGGTCTTGGCAGCTTTGGCCAGTTCCTCCATCTCAGTCTTTAACGCTTCCTTCTGTTCATCGGTATAGGTCACGCTGTTGCCGTTGTCATCCTTACCGCTCTTGGTGGATACCTGAACATAGCTGAAGGTCCGCTGTTTTGCCTCCTCATCGGTGACAGTCACGTCTGTGGCATCATAGATAGCCTCCTGCATCTTATACTGGATGGTGTACAGCCGCATCATCTCTCTCACATATTCCTCGGTTGCGCCCAGCTGCTTGATGGCCTTCTTGCTGTTGTCCTTCATGAACTTCTTAGCTGCCTCATCCATAGCAGTAAGCTCTTCCTCTGTGATCTCCACCTTGTAGTCCGCCATGTGCTCCTCCAGCAGATACATGGTCTTAATATTGTCCACCAGGCTCTCCTTGATGCTTTCCTCCATGGTCTTTGCGGGGATGACAGTGCCGTCGTCCTTCTTCTCCTCCTGGGTCACCTGCTGCTTGTACATATCAAGGCTGATCTGACCGCCCATGTACATGGCATAAGTGGCGTCGTTGATAGCCTGCTGATAACGCGCCATAAAGTTCATCAATCCTACGGAAATCTCTTTTCCATTCAGGGTTGCTCCTACGGCCTCGCCGTTCACCTTGCTTCCACAGCCGGTGAGGGCTACGGAAAGTGCCATGGCTCCTGCCAGAATGCTTGCGGTTACTCTTTTGAA
This sequence comes from uncultured Lachnospiraceae bacterium, assembly GCA_902463835.1. Lineage (GTDB taxonomy): Bacteria > Bacillota > Clostridia > Lachnospirales > Lachnospiraceae > 14-2. The sequence goes on along the minus strand of CABQGZ010000028.1, from coordinate 6,907 downwards.
TCTCATAAAATCCTCCTGCATATCTTTTTTATCCCTGCGCCTGGCGTTCCATTCTGCAGGAATTTATTTTTTGAGTTTGCACGTACTCATGCTTCTTCTATTATAGTGCTTTTTTGTCAATGCCGCAAGTCATTTAACAATTTTTTCACGATTTTTCCTCTCTTACCGCCGTTCATACTCCATAACTGCGGGATCTTTGAGCTTCCGGATACGTTTCCACTCCTTGGTGCCCTCTGTCTTTGACGCTTCCGACTGATTGCTCCGCAAAAATCGTACCAGGTTATAAGGATTAATCCAGATCTCCCCATTTCCCTCCTTTTGTGATTCGTCAAAGATCAGCTGTATTCCAAAATGGAGATGCACCTGGTCGATGTTGTTGACATTCTCAGTGGCGCTGTAGCCAGTGTGACCCATATAGCCCACTATATCCCCTGCTGTCACTACACTGCCCTCCGCCAAGCCTTCCGCAAAAGGATAGTTCTGACGCAGGTGCGCGTAGTAGTAATAGCGCTGCTTGTCAAAGCTGCGGATTCCCAGCCGCCAGCCGCCGTACTGATTCCAGCCCATGGCCTCCACGTAACCCGATTCGACCGCCACTACGGGTGTGCCGATCTGTCCCATCATGTCGTGTCCCAGGTGCTGGCGGCGGTAACCATAGCTTCTGGAGACGCCAAAGTCATCATAGTCGCTGTATGGAAAGCCCTTTGCCAGGGGCAGATATGCTTTCAGGCCGTAGGCCTTTTCGTATACACCGCTTCCGGGAGAGGATTCTATCTCATATTCCCCTACATAACCGTTCAGAACGGCGCCATACGCTTCCTTATAGTATGCGAAATGGGACAGGCCTTTTGTCAATTCCTCTATGGTCGTCTCTCCCTCCGACAGCTTCTTTGCCACAGCGGACAGCTCCTTCACCGCTTTTTTGTCGAAGGAATCCCCGTTTTTGGCCGCCTGGTACGCAAGCAGCTCCACCCATCCGACAGGATGCTTCGTCCCATAGGTATCCACATCCCACTGATACGCGGTGCACAAAGCCTCATAGGACACATTGAAGTCCACCCATTTTATATAATCCTGACCGTTTTCCTCCGCCAAGGTGGCGCGGGACGTATTTCGCTCAAATATTATACCGCAGAGGATGCACACGCAGACAATTTCCAGGAAAATCGCTGATTTTAATTTCTTCATAAAAGGCATATACCCGAGATTCTATTCTCAAAAGTATATGCCTTATAATGTGCAAATTATACGTGCTTTTCCTTTACTGGCCCTTTACCACCTCAATGGCCTTTTGCAGCTGATTGTCCTGCTCCATCGGAATCACCAGCAATTTCGATACCGCCTCGTCCAGCTCTATCTCCACATCCGGGATCACTCCGGTCCCATTGATATTAATATCAGAGTTAATGTAATAATCTGCCACTGTCAGCTTAATACCCGTGGTTCTCTCCTGATTGGTGTAATACAGGCTCTGCATAACGCCTTTTCCATAAGTGGTAGTGCCCACCACCTTGCCCTTGCCAAAAGCCTGGATATTTCCAGAAAATATCTCCGCCGCGCTGGCCGTATTGCCATTTACCAGAACAACCGCTGGAATGTCCAGAGCCGCCGAGGCGTCAGATTCATACTCCATGTCCTTTGTGCCGTCCTTATATTTAACATAGAAAACCGTTCCTTCGGGCAGCAGATAATCTACCATCTTCTCCACGGTGTCCACCAGACCACCGCCATTGTCCCGCAAATCAAAGATCACCCGCTCCATCCCCTGACCTTTCAGCTCTTCGTACGTCGTCTTGAACTGCTCTGCCGTAACTCCTTCAAAGCCTGTGATTACAATGTAACCAATGTGATCATCCAGCATCTTGCCTGTGACAGTAGGAAGGATTACCGTCTTTCTGGTCACTGCAATGTCCATTTCCTTCTCCTCCCCCTCGCGATAGATATGGAGCATCACATTGGATCCTTCCTCTCCTTTAATCAGGGAAACAACTCTGGACAAATCCATGCCTGTCACCTCTGTACCATCCACAGACACGATGATATCCCCCGGCAGCAATCCTGCTTCAGCGGAAGGCGTGCCCTCGTAGGGTTTGGAAATACGAACGATTCCGGTTGCCTTCTCCTGGGATACCACGGCTCCGATACCAACATATTCCCCCTGGGTCGTATCATTGAAGCTTGACAGCTCCGCTTCGTCATAGTACTCAGAGTAAGGATCGCCTAAGGCTGCCATCATGCCCTTGAGTATTCCGGTTCTCACCTTCTCAATATCTACCTCATGCAGATAAGCCTGATTCAAATATGCTTCAATTGTCGATATCTGAGAGAGCAAATCCGCATTCAGGACATTTTCGTCTGATACATCTGCATCCCCATCGTCCGAATCCTGCTGTCCCCAGATTCCCGGTATTTTTCCTCCAGGCTGATTCGAGCCTGATCCGAAGCTCTTGCCGGTAGCCAGAAAAGCTGCGGCAGTGATTCCGCCTAAGAGCACCACTACTGCAAGGGTACTCAACACGCCTACCAGCACACCGTTTCCAAAGCCAGGCCTCCGTTTCTTGGGTTCCGGCATATCGGAATGATTCTGCCACTGTGTATATTCCTGATTCCAATCTTCCATTTTCAACATCCTCTCCACATGGCCGTCTGACCATTTCTATTTACAATCTCGCCAATATCGTTTTCACAATTTCTTTAAACACTTTTTTATCCTTCGGAAGCATGTAGGAAAAAGGACTGTAGCTTTCAAAGGGGCTTTCAAACATCATTCCCGCGCTTAAGATATCTGCAAAAACCTCGCTTTGCTGTTCTGGCAGCAAGGTATCAATCCCCGGCATACATGTTTCTCTTAATATTTTAAGCACTTCCTCCGGCACCTGCCTGATATCTCTGGTATATCGAACATGAATGGCATGGCCAAGCTCATGGAACAGCACTGCTTCCGGAGTTATGCTGCTGTCATCCTTATTATTCATACAATACAGAAAGAAATGAAGTACCATCTCCCCGTCTGTTGTCTCCATGAGGCACTCACTGTTATGTAATTTATGGCTGACATCCAACAGCGCAAAAATTGCTTTCCTATCACGGAACACCTTTTTCCCAAAGTTATATTCCTCATCAAGATAGCTCAGAATATCCTCCGCCATCTCCTCCTCAATGCGCTCTCCAATGGGAGGCATAAGTGTTTCCAGCGTCTCCTGGGCAAATTTCTGTATATTTTGCAGCGATTGAATTGGTCTTTCCTTGGCAGGCATCATTAAAGCCAGATATTTCGCGGAAGCGCTCTTTCCATCACATATATAATAGCTGTCCTTGCTTTCTTCAAAGAGATCATCTGTAACATAGTCCATCATTGCGTATTGAAAAAGACTTCCATAAAAGGTTTTCATGATCGTGCTTCTATTTTTTTCTTCCAGCACTGCCCGTGCGAATTCCGACAGATTCCTCGCGCACTCGAATAAGGTGTCACTGTACAGCGCCTTCTCCATTTTTTCCTGAATTGTCATTTGCATCCTTCATCTCCCTTTTTTCTTCTATTATTTCCTTTCTCTTTGCATATGTCAAGAGTTTATTTTTAACAGTTCAGCCATGGCCGATAAAACGGGCGAATCATGTCCACTTTTTACCGCAAAGGGACGCCCAGAAGAGAGGGGCGCCCCAGGGCAGACGCAAAAGGGACGCCCAGAAGAAAGGGTATCCCCATAGCAGACGCGCTCTCGCTCCGTGCACAGACGTAGCGGACACTAACCTCACAGCCTCGTTCCGAGTCTGTTCGCTAAGTGCCGACGTCTTGCAAGGGTCTGCTATGGGGATACCCTTTCTTCTGGGCTGTATTATTGCTGGCCATATATCCTCTGGACTTAACCAGCCTATTCTACTACTACGCCTTTTTGCAGCATTATGTTGGCATAGAGGGCGGATTCTCCGGTGGCGATGATGGCGTAGGCGGTCTTGGCTTCCTCATAGAACCGGAAACGCTCGATGTTGGCTACGCAGTCTGCTCCACGCCCGTCATAGCGGGCTATGATTTCTTTGTAGGTATCCCAGATGGGGGTCTCTACGTTGTCTCCCGGCACGACCTCCATGAGGTTCACCGGATTCTCCACATAGGTGTCCAGAGGGAATACCTGCAGGATAGCGTCTAAAAGCTCCGGGACGCCATGGCCGTCACAGCGGATCACAATGGCATCCTTGCCCATGGACTCCGCTGGAAAATTGCCATCAGAGATTACCAGGCGGTCACTGTGCCCCATCTCACATAGCACTTTCAATAGCTCTGGGGATAAAATTTTGGGAATTCCTTTTAACATCTTTCTTCCTCCAATCACCGGAGGCTGTCATTCCTGCGAAAAAAACCGCAAGAAAACAGCCTCACATTTTTCTTTTTTATCTTATGGTCTTATACAGCGGTCCATATGCCTGGCAGGCTCTGTAATCCTGGCCTTCCTTGTCCTGTCCAAAAGCATTCCAAGCGGCTGGACGGAAGATCTTCTCCTCGGGTACATTATGCATAGCAACCGGGATTCTCAGGATGGAGCAGAGAGTGATCAGGTCTGCGCCGATATGTCCGTAGCTGATGGCTCCGTGGTTAGCTCCCCAGTTGTTCATGACGTCATAAGCGGTCTTGAAGGCTCCCTCGCCGGTTACGCGGGGTGCAAACCAGGTACATGGCCATGTATAGTCGGTACGCTTCCACAGCACATCTGTCACTTCGTCTGGAAGCTTCACGGTCCAGCCCTCAGCGATCTGAAGCATCGGGCCTAAATTCTTCACAAGATTCAAACGGATCATTGTCACAGGCATCTCCGCCTCTGTCACGAATCTTGAAGAATAGCCGCCTCCTCTGAAATAGCCGAGATCTGCATAGTTCCAGGTGGTTGCAGCCATGATGGCATCCTGATCTTCCTTCGTCACTTCATACCAGGGCTTCATAACAGCATTTCCTGCTGCGTCCTTGGCCTGGCCGTTGGCATCCAGACATGCAGCACCGGAGTTGATCAGATGGATAAATCCGCCGGCCTCCTTCGCCTTGCCTTCCAGCTCATAACCGCTGGCTGCCTTCTTCACAGCCTCCGGGCTCCAGTAGGTACGGACATCCGCAAAAATCTGCGCGCTGTTTGTCAACAGCTTCCCAAACAGCATGCCTAATCCGTTCAGTACATCATTTTCTGTGGCAAGGACATAGGGTTCTCTTGCTCCGTTCCAGTCAAAAGATGTATTCAGAAGGGCTTCCGGATAATCACAGTTGGGGTAGAAGTCGGTCCACTGGCGCTGGCCCTGGAAGCCTGCTGCGATGGCGTTGTGTCCAACCTTCTCCTCTTCGCAGCCCTCTGGAAGATTTTCGTTTCCATTCATCAGATCCTTGATGATACACATCATTTTCACAACGAATTCCCAGTCGCTGTCCTTGGCATCTCTGGACTTCTGCAGCTCCTCCGGGTTCTTATCAAAGCCTTCGATGCATTTCTCCTTTGTCCACGCAAGGGCTTTCTGGTATTCTGCCTCGTCATAGATTCCTTCTGTCATACGGCGGATGATCTCCACCTCGTCCACAGACTCCACACGCATACCCAAGTATTCCTCGATAAACGCCGGATCGATGATGGATCCGCCGATGCCCATGCAGATAGAGCCGATCTGTAAATAAGATTTTCCGCGCATGGTAGCTGCTGCCACTGCCGCACGGCCAAACCGCAGTAATTTTTCCTGTACGTCCGCAGTAATGGATGTATCATTAGCTTCGCATACGTCATTGCCGTAGATGCCGAAGCCCGGAAGCCCCTTCTGTGCATGGGTAGCCAGAACAGATGCCAGATACACTGCACCCGGGCGCTCCGTTCCGTTGAAGCCCCACACAGCCTTGATGGTCATGGGATCCATGTCCATGGTCTCTGCTCCGTAACACCAGCAGGGCGTCACCGTCAGGGTAATATCTACGCCAGCCTTTTTAAATTTGTCTGCGCAGGCGGCTGCCTCCGCTACACGGCCAATGGTGGTGTCTGCGATGACAACCTTTACCGGCTCTCCGTTGGTGTACTTCAGGTTCTCCTCGAACAGAGCTGCCGCTGCCTTTGCCATGTTCATTGTCTGGTCTTCCAGAGATTCACGAACCTTTAATGCTCCTCTTCTTCCGTCGATGGTTGGACGGATTCCGATTACCGGGTAGTCCCCGATCAGTCTTGATTTTGCCATAGTTATATTCCTCCTAATTTAATTGTAAATGTATTTTTTGTTACTGCTGCAGAATTCCTTTAAAGGTCTCATATGCAGTATTCCATTTTTCCACATCCTGGGGAAGATACTCACAGACTTTCTCCGAGTTGGCGATGATCCTGCGCGCCTCATCCACGTCCTTTATTTCCCCTAAGGCCATCAGCTGTACCGCAATATTGCCAAGGGCGGTAGCTTCCACTGGCCCTGCGATCACTCTGCGTCCGTTGGCTCCCGCCGTCATCTGACAGAGCAGCCTGCTCTGGATACCGCCGCCGATCATATGGATCACCGGATAATGCATGCCGGTGCAGCTCTCAATCTGTTCCAGCGCATAGCGGTATTTTAACGCCAGACTCTGATTGATGCAGCACATGATCTCGCTGACCGTCTCCGGTACCTTCTGCCCGGTTCTCCGGCAGAACTCCTGTATCCGCTTTGGAATATTGCCCGCCGCCACAAATTCCGGAGCGTCCGGATCAATAAAGCTCTGGAAGGGTTCCGCCGAAAGAGCCATCTGCTCCAATTCTCCGAAGGAGTACTCCTGTCCCTCCCGCAGCCACTGCCGCCGGCTCTCCTGGGCCAGCCACAGACCGATGATATTCTTCAGCAGCGTGGTTGTATTGCCGTATCCGCCTTCATTGCTGATATTACAGGCAAAAGATTTTTTCCCGATCACCGGCGTTCTTCGCTC
>CABQGZ010000027.1 GCA_902463835.1 uncultured Lachnospiraceae bacterium | reverse complement strand
CACCTCAGCGAGACCTTTTGTTGTATAGATCAGCAGATCCTGGAGGCTTGCCGTCTTGGGCTTCTTTCCGCAGACCCCCGCCTGAGTACAGCCCTGACACCCTGCTGTTTCCTGACATTGATAACAGAACATTTTATTTTCCATCGATTCTTCCTCCTCATGGATTGTTAGATTTGTATGCTTCATGAGGTGAGTATATGACACTTTTCGGGGGAAGTATGTTGTTATAACAACGGAATTCATCTTCACTTGCAAATCATCATAAATTGCGTTAAAATGAGACATACTAAGAAATACATGATATTTAGAGACAACGCTTACACCAATGGAAAGGAAGGTTTGCCATGCCGGGTTTTACCACACATTATCTGTTCGGAGTCAACACCTACAAGGCCCTGAAAAATGATTCTCTGAAAAAAATGATCTTTGACCACCACGCTGCATACAGCCTGGGGCTCCAGGGACCGGATATCTTTTTCTACTATCTGCCTTCCTATGCGATCCATGAGAATAATATCGGCTCCGTGGCCCACATCGAAGATACCGGCAAGTTCCTTTCCTACCTCTTAGAGAGCAGGAATCTATTTCCCGATAAGAAGGAAGCCGCCATTGCCCAGGCCTATATCACGGGCTTTTTGGGTCATTATCTTCTGGACTCCCGCTGCCATCCTTATGTCTATGCCCGCACCCACTATACGGGAAGAAGACCCGATTACTATGGCAGCCATATGAATCTGGAGACGGATATCGACCGGGAGCTGCTGCATTTCTACAAGCATAAGCTGCCCTCCGCCTTCCGGCAGGAATCCACCATTCTATTGACCAGGCTGGAGCTTCGCACCATCGCAACTATCCTGTACTATGTGTATTCCATGACATATCCGGATCTTAGGATTACGTACACCGGCATGCGGCTGGCCATCCGCTCCATGCAGCTTGGGACACGCTTTCTTCACGACCCCTACGGAAAGAAGAAGGTAGTCACCCGAAAGATTGAATCTATGACCACCGGCTATCCCCTGCTCTCCCCTATGATGGCCAGCGATACCATATGCTTTTTTGCGGATCCTTTGAACGTGCTGCACAAAGAATGGGCCAACCCCTGGGACAAGTCCCGTGTGTCCACAGAGTCTGTCTTTGATCTGATGGAGGAGGCCGGGAAGGAATATCTGGAGCTTCTGCCCCGGCTTTACCAGCTGTTTGTCACGAAAAAGCATTCGGACGCCGCGAAGCTTCGAACCCAGCACATCCTGGAGTACCTGGGGAATCTGTCTTATCATACGGGGATGGAATGTTGAGATTATTCCTGCCATTTCAACTAAGCAATGGATGCGAAGAACTCCTCCACCTGCCCCTCAATGATCTTCATGAGACGCGTCCTGGCCTCCACGCTGGCCCAGGCGATGTGGGGCGTGATCAGTAACCGATTGCTGTCCTTGACAGTTTTCAGTGGATTGTCTGCACTCATGGGCTCTTTAGACAGCACGTCCAGACCGGCCGCTGCGATCTCACCCTGTGTAAGCGCTTCGGCAAGATCTTCTTCCATCACGATAGGGCCCCGGCCAAGGTTCAGGAAGATAGCCTCACGCTTCATTTTTCCAAAGGCAGCCTGATCCATCAGGCCTCTGGTGTTGTCATTTAGAGGTGCGTGTACCGACACGATATCGGAAGCCGCAAGCAGTGTGTCGAAGTCTACCCGCTCATAGCCCTCCTGGGTATTTTTCCCGGAGGTGGAATAGTAGACGACATGACAGCCAAAGGCCCGGGCAATATCCGCCACCCGTCTTCCGATAGCTCCCATTCCGATAATCCCCCAGGTCTTTCCGCTTAGCTCGTGGAATACGTTGTCAAAATGCGTGAACAGCGTGTCTCCCACGTATGTCTCGCTCTTTACATAGTCATCATAGTAACGGAGCTTTTCCATCAGGTAAAAAAGCAATGCGAAGGTATGCTGTGCCACTGTCTCTGTGGAGTAGCCGGCCACATTGCGCCAGGCAATGCCGCTCTTTTCAAGATATTCCTTGTCCAGATTGTCCGTTCCTGTGGCTGTCACACAGATCAGCTTCAATTTTTTGGCGCCGCCGATGGTTGCTTCGTTCATGGGGACTTTATTTAAGATCACCACATCCGCGTCCTTCACCCGCTCCGGAACCTCCTCTGGTCTGGAAAAGCCGTATTTTACCACTTCGCCCAGACGATCGAAGCCGCCAAGGTCGATGTCGTCTCCAATTGTCTTTGCGTCTAAAAAAACGATTTTCATTTTGCTCTCCTCTCTCAATTGTCGTATCTATAATTACTGTTTAGAAGTGCTAGGGTCGCCCAGGGGAAAGGGTAGGCCCATGTCAGACGCGCTCTCGCTCCGTCCAAAACGTAGCGGACACTAAGCGCGCAGGCCATTTTCATGGCCCGCTTGCTAAGTGCCGACGTTTTGCAAGGGTCTGTCATGGGCCTACCCTTTCCCCTGGGCTACTTTGCCGGCAATCCCGTAAATAGTAACTATCTAAGACTGTACCAAAAAATTTTGGAAAAAGCAATATTGACATTATGACTGTTGTAGGGTTTATAATATTGTTTATACTCGGTACAAAAGGAGTAATTATAAAATGGAAAAAAACAGAACCACAGGCAGCGTGTTTCAAAATATCCTGTATTTTTCGCTGCCCTATATGCTATCGTTCTTCCTGCAGACCCTCTACGGTCTGGCAGACCTTTTTATTGTCGGACAATTCAACGGTACGGCAAGCATTACCGCCGTGTCCATCGGCTCCCAGGTCATGCATATGCTGACGGTTATGATCGTTGGTCTTGCCATGGGCGCAACGGTTACCATAAGCCGGGCAGTCGGTGAAAACAGGAACGACAAGGCTGCAAATGCCATCGGAAATACCGTTGTAATCTTTCTGCTGGGTTCTGCAGTGGTGACTGGGCTACTGCTGCTATTCGTAAAGCCTATCGTTTCGATTATGTCCACCCCTGCCGAGGCGGTGGACGGCACTGTAATGTATCTTACGATCTGCTTTATTGGTGTTCCCTTCATCACCGCCTACAACATCATCAGCTCTATGTTCCGCGGACTGGGGGACAGCAAAAGCCCCATGTATTTTATTGCGGTGGCGTGCGCTGCAAATATCGCACTGGACTATCTTTTTATCGGGGCGTTTCGTATGGGCGCTGCCGGTGCGGCACTGGGTACGACACTGGCCCAGACTATCAGCGTTATCGCAGCTTTGACCACGGTTCTCCGACAAAAAGCCGGGCTGAGATTGCAGAAAGCTGACTTCAAGCCGAAGAAAAGTGTTACCGCTCCGATTCTACGGGTGGGCTTCCCCATCGCTATACAGGACGGTTTCATCCAGATTGCCTTTATCCTGATTACCGTTATCGCCAATCGACGGGGACTGAACGACGCTGCCGCAGTGGGAATTGTGGAAAAGATCATCGGTATGATGTTCCTGATACCTTCCTCCATGATGTCGTCAGTTTCCGCTTTGGCTGCGCAGAATATCGGCGCTGCCAAGCCTGACCGGGCGCGGCTGACCCTCCGTTACGCAATTATGATCTCTGCCGGCTTTGGAATTGTGATCTCAATCCTCACGCAATTCTGCTCCAACAATATTGTCGGTATCTTTGAAAGCGATACCGACGTCATTCGATTGGGTGGTCAATATCTGCGAAGCTATGTATGGGATTGCCTTTTTGCAGGGATTCACTTTTCTTTCAGCGGGTACTTCTGCGCCTGTGCGCGTTCCGGCATCTCGTTTCTGCACAACAGTCTGTCCATTGTGCTTGTGCGGATTCCCGCAGCGTATCTCGCCTCCAGAATGTTCGCGGATACGCTTTTCCCCATGGGGCTCGCCGCTCCGCTGGGTTCGGCGCTGTCTGTGGTAATCTGCGTGATTGCCTATCTCGTCCTGCTGCGAAAAGACAGGCAATCACAAGCCGAAGGCTGAATTATCTTTCATTATGCAAAAGCACATGCTCTTTTCCTTTTAAAATACCTTCATAGACCGTGGCGACGATAGGGTTCTGGCCGGAGGTCTTGATCTGGGCCATGCTGTCAATATCGTACAGTCCGTCCATTCTTGCCTTTTTCGTTCTTGGGCCGATGGGCACAGGCTGGCCTCCGCCATTGATACAGCCCCGCTTGCAGGCCATGACCTCCACAAAATCGTACTCTGCCTCCCCTGTCTTGATCTGATCCAACACCTGACTTGCACATTGCAGACCGTTTACAACCGCCGCCCGGATCTCCCTGTCGCCCAGCCGGATAGAAAATTCCTTGATTCCGTCCTCTCCCCGCATTCCCATATCGCCGATCTCCTCCAGGTCCTCCCGCTGACCGCTGTTTACAAGATGGCGGAGCACTGCCTCCGTCACGCCGCCGGTGACGCCGAAGATGGCTCCGGCGCCCGAGGCAATGCCAAAGGGCATATCCAGAGCCTCCGGGGAAATGCGGGTAAGGTCGATTCCCGCCTCCTGGATCATGCGGGTGATCTCTGTGGTGGTCAGCACAAAATCCACATTCTGCTCTCCGGCCGTGTAATGCTCCGGCCGGATAATCTCCGCCTTTTTGGCCGTACAAGGCATGATAGATACTACCACAATTCTCCGGCTGCCTCTACGTTTTCCCGTCTCCCTTCGGCCATCCCCTGTCTCCTCACTACTACACCTGGCCTCCTCTTTTAGCAGAGCACCGAACATCTCCTGGGGGGAACGACAGGAGGAAAGAGACCCGCAAAATTCCGGATAGCGGTTCTCACAGAAGCTTACCCAGGCCGGACAGCAGGAGGTAAAGAGGGGCAGATTCTCCCCTGTCTCCAGGCGTTCCAGAAGCTCCTTTGCCTCCTCCACCACAGTTAAATCCGCCCCGAAATTGGTGTCGTACACCGCATCAAAACCCAGTTTCCGCAGAGCGGCCGCCAAAAGTCCCAGGGCGTTGGCGCCCTTGGGCAGGCCGAACCGATCGCCCACTGCCACCCGAACCGCCGGAGCGATCTGAGCCACCACCCGGATGTTCCGATCCGCCAGCGCCTCCCATACCTCTTTGATATTCTGCCGAATGGTAATGGCTCCGGTGGGGCACACACACCGGCACTGGCCGCAGCCCACGCAGTCTGTTTCTGCAAGCTTCCTGTCAAAAGCCGGCATCACCTGCATATTGGAGCCGCGGAACGCAAAATCAAGGACGCCAAGCCCCTGAATCTCATCGCAGGTCCGGACACAGTCACCGCACAGGATACACTTGTTCATATCCCTTACAATACACTCTGAAGACATGTCGACGGGCAGCTCCTTCTTGGTGTTTTCAAATCTCACGTACTTGATCCCAAGCTGGCTCGCCAGCGTCTGCAGAGCACAGACTCCGTTCTTGGTGCAGGTGGTACAGTCCCGGCAGTGGGAAGCCAGCAGCAGCTCGATGATCATCTTTCGATGGTGCTGCAGCTTCGGCGTGTTTGTGTAGATCACCATTCCATCCCTGGGCGTCTCGGAACAGGAGGCGAAGATTCTGCCCCTGTCATCCTCCACCACGCACATACGGCAGGCGCCGTAGGTGGATAACTCCGAATGGTAACAGAAGGTGGGAAGATCGATTCCGAATTTTCGAATGACGGAAAGTACATTTTTCTCATCTGTGAATGCTGCCCTTTGATTGTTGATCATCATATAACCCATATCTCTCTCCTCCTATGCACTGACCATAGAATCTGCCGCAGACAGTTTCCTGGTATGACTGACAATGAAAACAGCGCCAAACGGGCAGGTACTTTCGCAGGCTCCGCATTTGATACATTTTTCCGGATTGATCACAAAGGGTTCTCTCACCTTGCCGCTAATCGCGTCCACCGGACAGCTTCTGGCACACTTGGAACAGCCCTTGCACAGCGCCGGATCGATATCATACCGGCGCATCGCGGTACAGGTTTGAGAGACGCATTTTCGCTCCGTCACATGCTCCTCATATTCCTGCCGAAACAGCTTTAAGGTGCTCATCACCGGCAGAGCGGCGCTCTTACCCAAGCCGCACAGAGCCGTGTCTGTGATGGTGGATGCCAGCTCCTCCAGAAGCTCCAGATCCTCCGGCGTTCCGTTACCTGCTACAATCCGTTCTAAGATCTCCAGCATGCGCTTGGTGCCTTCCCGGCAGGGCACACACTTGCCGCAGCTCTCATTCTGGGTGAAGTTCATGAAAAATCTTGCCACCTCCACCATACAGGTATCACTGTCCATGACCACCAGGCCGCCGGAGCCGATCATGGCTCCCACTTTTTTTAAGGAATCAAAATCAAGGCTGATATCCAGATGCGGGGATATGAGACAGCCGCCGGATGGCCCGCCAATCTGCACCGCCTTGAATTCCCCGCCGTCCTTGATTCCGCCGCCGATGTCATAGATCACCTCCCGAAGACTGGTTCCCATAGGCACCTCAATGAGCCCTGTGTGCTTCACGCTTCCCGTCAGGGCAAATGCTTTTGTCCCCGGGCTGTTATCTGGGCCGACACTTCGAAACCACTTGGCGCCCTTGGTGAGGATCATGGGCACATTGGCGAAGGTCTCCACATTGTTCAATACAGTGGGCTTGCCAAACAAGCCCTGCTCCACCGTTCTTGGCGGCTTCACCCGAGGCATCCCGCGATTCCCCTCGATGGAAGCCGTCAGTGCGCTCCCCTCCCCGCAGACAAAGGCTCCTGCGCCGCGGTTGATGCGCAGCCGAAAGGAGAAATCCGTGCCCAGGATATGGTCGCCCAGCAGCCCGCAGGCCTCCGCCTGGCAGATGGCCTTCTGCAGCCGTTCAATGGCCAGGGGGTACTCCGCGCGGACGTAGATATAACCGTTCTGTGCGCCTACCGCGTAAGCCGCGATCATCATTCCCTCTATCATCTTGTGGGGATCCCCCTCCATAATGCTTCGATCCATGAATGCGCCGGGGTCCCCCTCGTCCCCGTTGCAGACGATATAGCGCTCCTGCTCTGGCTGTCTCGCCACCTGGGACCACTTATAGCCGGTGGGAAAGCCTCCGCCTCCCCGGCCCCGAAGGTTGGAGTCAGACACCTCTTTTCGCACTTCCTCCGGCTCCATCTCGAACAACACTTTTTCCAAAGCTTCGTAACCCCCGACGGATATGTACTCCTGAATATTCTCCGCGTCGATCTGACCGCAGTTGCTCAACACATTTCTGGTCTGTTTCTTATAAAAGGGGATGTCCTCCTGGCGCGCGTACTCCACGCCCTCCTGCCGGAACAGCAGACGGCTTATGACTTCTCCCTGTAACACTGTCCTGTGGAAGATTTCTTCACAATCCTCCGGCTTTACTCTGGTGTATAAAATGCCATAGGGCTCGATCCGCATTAATGGCCCCATCTCACAAAAACCATGGCAGCCGCTTTTTTTGATGGCAATGTCGCTGACGTCATCCGCATTCCGAGCTGTCTCATGGGCAATCTCTCTGCCAAAGCACACCTGTATATCATCATGTTTCTCCGCCAGCTCACACATACGATCATAAATTGCGCCGGAGCCGCCCGCGATACACCCTGTGCCGGCACAGATCAGAATCCGGCTGCTGCTTTTTGCCATCTCCTCTCTGGCAGCCTCCCGCATACTTTTTAAGTCTTCTCTGTTCTCTATTTTTCCCATCTCTTACACTCCTCTCAGCTGGCAGATCAGCGATGCTGCCGCGTCCGGCGTCATGGAGGGGTATACTTTGTCGTTCACGGTGAGAACCGGCGCAAGCCCGCATGCGCCCAGACAGGAGACTGTCTCCACCGTAAACATCATATCATCGGTAGTGGATTTCTTCCTGGACAGAGCCAGTTCTTTGTATAACCGCTCTAAGATCGGAATGGAATGGCGCACATGACAGGCAGTTCCATCGCATACTTTGATCACATACATTCCCTTTGGTTTGAAGGAGAAATTCTCGTAGAAGGTTGCAACGCTGTAGGCCTTGGCTTCATTTATGCCTAGTTTTTCGGCCACATAGCTTAATAGTTCGGCTGGAAGATACCGATATTCGCTCTGGATATCCTGAATGATCGGAATGAGCGATTCCTGCTTTGTTCCGTGAAGGGCGATGATCTCATCGGCCTTCCGGTAGTAAGACTGTTCTGGCATGTTGTGGTGGGACCTCCTTTTATGGTTGTTGGCAGACGTATTTCTAGTTTGTTAAAAAAATAACAGATCCCTTTCATTATATAACAACCGTGCGCCGGAGGATGCCAATTTCCTGTATAGGTTTTGAAACTACTGGTTACTTGTTTTATTACCTCTACTTTCTCAATGCTCCTTGTAAATCCGACAAATTTATGATAGACTGGTTGCATTAGATGCAACAGTATCCAAGGACAAGAATACCCATTTGAAAAAAGTATGCGCCATAGTTAATCAGCATACTCCACGGAAAGATAGAAAGAGAGGTGACTGGTAGTGTATTACTATTCTACCGTAAATGATATTGTGATGACGCACAGCGCGGTCATGGAAAAAGATGGTTTTGACATTATCAAAGTGCATTTTGAACGACCTGGAGAAAATGGCTTTGATTTTCTCGATATGGATCTTCCAGGGGACTTTGTTTATAAATCCTTCGGCTTTTCCGAGGATGAAATTTTAAAATTGAAAAGATATGCCAAAAACAATGCCTCTTTGATTTGGGATTTTGCCCAGAAAGGGGGCGGTATCAATGCCTAAACCATTACTGGACTTTCTGGGCTACAAATTTTTCTTTTGGTCAAATGAAAATGAAGAGCCGCCACATATACATGTTTGTAAGGGCAAACAAACATCCAATGCCACAAAATTCTGGATAAAAAAAGGCGGCATTGAACTAGTCCACAACAAAAGCCAGATTCCTCAAAATGATTTGAAAAAAATTGCCCGATATATCCTAGAAAACCGAGCTGACATTTTGGCTGCATGGTTTGATTATTTTAGTGAATAAAATACAACTGCCCCAAAACGGTAAACGGAATATCGTTTTGGGGCAGTTGTCTGCGTCATACACACACATTTCATTATGTACTTAGTAATAACCTGTCCAGTTGTCTTCCTCCGAGGGCTTCTGCTCCGGCTTTTCCTCTTCTCCCGGATCAGACGATTCTCCTGGGTCTGGCTCTTCTCCTGTTCCAGGCTTCTCTGCCGGTTGCTGGGATTCGGAGGGCTTCTTATCCTCCGCGGGCTTGCTGTCTTCCGGTTTGTCGCCATTCGGCGCTTCAAAGCTCACGTCGTTATCGCCCTGGTTTCCCGCTGCAGAAGTACTGCCATCTCCCTTGGGATTTGCAGGCTTTCCCTGCTCTCCAGGATTTTCCGGATTCCCAGTGTCTTCCGGATTCCCAGTATTATCCAAATTTCCGGGATTCTCCGGCTTCTTGGTATTATCTGTCTTTCCTTCCTCCTGGGAGCCAATTTGCTGCGGAGGATTCCCTTTGTCCGGTTTTCTGATGTTTATCACAGACGCAGCTCCTATCACAACAACAAGGCAGGCAGCAACAGCACTCAAAACCACAACCAATCGTTTCTTCATCCTTCTCACCATCGCTTTCGTGAATTTAACTTAGCCCCATTGTAACATATTTATGTTGTTATCGTCAAATCCTGCGTCATTGTCATCAGTTATTGACGTACAGATTACATCTTCCTGCCGTAGCATCAACAATTCCATTTGCGGAATCACATACATTTTCTTTTCCATTCCATTGTCTCCTTACCTGTTTTTCAGAATATCCACAATTCCCTGTGCATATGTATGTTCCTTATCGGTCGCTGTCTCATCTTCTAATATGGCATTGGCAACTTCCGCTACCGACCGCTTCTGTACGGTGCTTTCCGTCACAGTCACTGTTTCTCCGTTTAAGGTATACGTTATGGTCAGCTGCGCATACAGATTCCTGTTATAATATTGAGACGGTATGCCTGTGATCACCAGATTGGAGGTGATACTGCCATCCTCGTGTGTGATCATATTATGACCGGTCAGACGGCTTGTCAACTCCGGCTGCCCGTTGACACTGTAATCCCAATACCAGGACTGCAGCTCCGCCCCCTGGGGAAGCTCGATCCTATAGCCGAACCGAAGGCTTGTCTTGGCATAATCTGTATAATCCATCCGGAGGGATCCGCCCAGGAATGTAACCACGGAATCACGCTCGTCCTGTAACTCAAGTGCCTCTCTGGCCGTTTTCAATTCGGCAATAATCGGATCTACATTATCTGCAACCTCGCCCGCCTTAAGCATTTCATTGTATACATCATATGTTTCCTTCCAGGCAGAGAGATACTTCTCCCAGGATGATTGACTGTAGTCACTCTCATTCAATTGTGTAAATACGGAAAGCTCCTCATACAACTCGTCCAGCCCAAGATCCACATATACCTTAAAGGCATCCACATGTAAATATTTGCTCTCCTTTACCACCAGTTTGATGGTATGCTGGCCATATTTCAAATCCGTAATAGAACAGGAGAGCGCATCCCGCTGTGCGGATGCTGTGTCCAAATAATTATCGTAAGTAGCAACATATTCTCCATCCAACCACACTTCATACTTGCCGCAGTTCGTAAACTTTTCGGAATAGAAATCTACACCTGTACCAGTAAAGGTATATTCGAAGAAATCCCCGATCGTTCTGGACCAGTGGCTATCGTTATTATATGCACCGCCACGGTTCTTATGATGTGTCCATGTTCCTGTACAGGAAGTCCCTTCCGCATCGTTATTATATTTTGTCTCCCGGTTATGTGGCTTCTCCAATTCAATGACCGTCACTGTGACAGACGCCCGAATACTGGGATCCAGCACCGACTCCAGCGTAATCACGGCTGTGCCTGCTCCGCGCCCGGTGATTACACCTTCGCTGTTTACCGAAGCCACATCCAGATCGGAGCTACTGAATTTTACTGCTTTTAAGGTATCATCTTCCGGCAGAATCTGATAGGAGGCCTGTATTTTCTCGCCAGCCTTTAAGATATTCTTTTCCACAGAAAGGGTAACCTCCTTCACCGTGTTTTCCGGAAGTCCGCCATCTTTTGTTATAGTGTAGGTCTCTCCCTCTTTGGTGTCAAAGACATACATGAATTCCGCTGTGTTTTTTGTCATTTTACAGGTCGTAGAAACGATATTTCCTTTTGAATCAACCACCTGAACCCCTCCATCCCAGGGGGATACGAACTGAACCGTATTGCCTTTTTCACTGCTGATGGTCACATAATCTACTCCGGAGCCGGCCTTGTACTCTGAAGAAACCAGGAATGCTCCCTTTGCCTTTAAATCTACAAATTTCACGCTGGTGCTCTTTGCCCAGGATGGGAATACCCGAAGCTCATTCTCCTCATTCTGAAGCAGCATAGAATTCACAGCCTCGATGGTTCCAAAGCTCTCCGCTCCATGAGCATTTCCGTTGTTGCAGGTCAGATTCTCTCTCCAGATTGCTTTTATGGTCTTATCCAGATTAGCCAGGACATATTCTCCGTCAATTCCCAATCTTGCAGCAATGGTAAAGGATTTTGGAAAACCGTTGTAGCCGGCTCCTCGGTAATATAAGTACAGCGGATTAAAATATGCAAAGGTATCCCGTGCCAGCTGCAGCTTCTCCGGATCGGATGCCAGACTGACATTCTCCGCCGGATGAACAACCGCTTCCAATGCTACCGGCTGGTTTCCTTCATAGATGTAGCTTCCCCACAAACAGTTGGAGGCATCCGTCTGTGTCTTATTGTGAGACGAATAAGCGGAAATAAACACTTCCTTTTGGGAATCAAAGCCCATGGCTTCCAGCTCACTCTTTGCGGGTTCCGCATTCTTATTGGTCGGCTGTTCGCAGAGATTCTCCAGAACATCCTGCATCTTGGGAATCATATCTAGATTCTCATTCAGGTATTCCGACATCTCCATAAACGCTTTAAAATGGGACTGTATATATCCCAGATCCAGAATCGGATTAATATCGTATTCCGACTCGTCTCCCAACTCATTGTTGGCACTGTTATACACATAGTACTTTCCATCCTCCCCTTTTACCACAAAATCCAGGTAGAATTCCACGGTCTGCTTGATGGCTGGGTATATGTAAGTCTTTAAGGTCTCTTCATTCCGATTGTACTGCCAATCCCAGATCAGCAGCTTCGTAAAGAGCATCACGTTAGATTTCTGATCCGTCGGCAAGCTGGTGGGCTGTTTCGTACTGCTCACTGCCATGGGTGCCTTCTTATAATAGAAAGGATACACCGGCACAATGGAGCGTGAGAACTGGGCTCCGCGATACCCTTTCTTCGCAACATTATTCTGTCCCTCCGCCAGACGGACATCCGCATCTATATAGTAAGGCTCCATCAACTCGCTGCGGTTACTGGAATATATGCCATAATACGGTGCTTCATAATTATAATTGGTATATCCTCTTCCGGAGGAAGCACAGGTATCGTTGGTCTGCCATACGCCCAGCGCTCCGGCCGGCACATTCGGCTGCTCTGCACCATCCGCCGTAGGACGAATTGTACAGCCAAGACCATACAATGCTCCCATATAATAGCGCTGGAGTACAGTATCATCCACCTTCACATAAGATTTCAGCCAGTAATCCTTCCACCACGCCAAATGCTGCTCATGCTCCCGTTCCATATCCTGTTCTGTCACTGCGCGGACTCTGTCAATCGCTTCGGTGCGAACCTGTTCCATTTCCTTTACCGGAAGTCCGGCGCCATTGGTCAAGCCGCTGCTGGAATGAGCATAGGAAACCATCCGCACAGTCTTTCCCGGTTCCAGCGTTACAATCAGCTTTCCATCCTCGATACGGCTCTCTCCATCCATGATGCGCACTGCCGTGGCTGTTCTGGATATGTAATTCCGGTCGCCGCCGGTAGCTACCGCCCCGCCGGATTCACGGGTCATCCAGATGGTTTCTCCCTCTGTGCCCTTTGCTTCTGTCAGACCGCTGGGAGCTGTCAGGATTCCCTGCAGTTCAATGGCCTTCGTCTCCTTCTCATCCAATGTAATGTCCGTATATAAAACATTGCGTTCCTCCGCTGTCCAGGAGCGAAAGCTGACACTGCTGCCTGCAAACTTCTGCTTGCTTCTGACTTCTACATTTAAGATATCCTGCTCATGGTAGTAGCTTCCGTCATCCTCTTTCGGAGGATTCAGCACATTCGTTCCCTGATAGTACAGATTCACATCAGTCACATACGCATTTGTCATATCATCTGTGTAATGCTTGGTTGCATACTCCGGTGCCACCGGCTGTGAACTATAAATGCGAAGATATCTCGCCGTCTTTGTCTCCGGAAAGTCAAAGCTGTTGCTATCTTCCCGGTTATTCTCCACCGACTGAATGGTAGTCCATGTCTTCCCGTCATCCGATATCTGGATCTCATACTGATACAGATTGTAGCACCGATTCTCCGGATACAATACCCCGGCCAATTTCACTTCTATCTGATCGAAGGTAAAAGCCTTGTCGGACTCCACCTGTACCCATTTATCATGGGCGGGCGCCTTACTCCCATTGATCCGCTCCGCCTGATTGTTGGAACGCCACAAGGTTCCAGGATCAGAGTCAAAGGCTCTCTTCGCATCCGCATTCCATCCTTCCGAATCAGAATTCCGATATGTCAGCTTCCGACTTTCTTGGGTACTCTCTTCCCCGTCAGACTCCCGCGCAAGAATGGATTTCCCCTGATGCAGGAAGTCTACTTCCGCAATTCTTGCCGTATCTCGGTCACCCTCATTCTGATAGGTTTCCTCTCCCGGCTGTACCGCCTTGGTAATATTGATGCGGAAATATCTGGAGGTCACAGCTTCGCTTAAACTGCGTTCCACAATGTACAAATCCTTGTTTCCGGTAATAACATCCACATCTGTCCAATCTGTCCCGTTATCGCTGATCTGCAGACTGAAATCTCTGGTATTATATCTTGTGTTATGAACTCCGTTTTTCACATCCATATAGCCTCTGTGTACGGTAGTCCAGGCATCGATAGTAACCTTCCTCTGGAAGTCAAACATCAGCCATCTTTCTCCAGGAGCATCATATTGTGAATTTGAAATCCACCAGGTAGTCATGTCTCCATCAACGACTGCTGCCGGCCCCAGAGGGGCTTCCCTGTCTTTCGTATCACTGGCTGTCACGATCAGTTCCTTTTCCGCAAATGGAGTCAACTGCAGCTGCGCATTCATCACCTTCTGATTGCCGTTCCAAACGTCCTGACCGGCAAAATAAAAGCTCTGTTCATCTTCCCTTGCGTCCGAAACCACGCCAAAGCTTCCATTTCCCAGCAGCATGCCTGCGGTGAAAGTCGAACACTCCACCTTGCTCTTGTCCGGGGCTTCCGTATAGCGGCCAGTTACCCCTGACAGTATCTCCTGAAGTTCCTGCCACTTCTGCTCTTCTGTCATTTCGTACGAACCGGCTTTGGCCGGAATCGACGGAATTGCTGTAAGCACAACTGCCAATATTAGCA
>CABQGZ010000026.1 GCA_902463835.1 uncultured Lachnospiraceae bacterium | reverse complement strand
AATGTATACTTCCACTACCTTCCCGCAGGGGATATCCATACCGTCACGCTTTGTGAGGAAGCAGAAGTTCAATTTCAAAAAGGCAGTGACCTTTGGCTGCTGACAGAAATCGGCGATGGGGGACGGATGGGGCTATATTCTCAGGATTTGGGGCTTTGGGGGATTTCTGCTTCGGAAGAGCTAAAGCTGTCCCGGCATCCGGAACGAATCGGTAGTATTTTTGCCGAACAGATCAACACCTCCGGCAGAGTCTATGTATTCGGCGGCGGTCACGTGGCCCAGGAGCTGGTGCCGGTGCTTGCCCGTGTGGGATTCCGCTGTGTGGTGATGGACGATCGTCCGGAGTTTACCAAGCCGGAGCTGTTCCCCGGCGCGGAGGAAGTGATCTGCGGGGATCTGCGGAAAATCAGCGACTATATGACCATCGGTGGAAACGATTATGTGTGTGTCATGACCCGTGGCCATGCCTACGATACGGTGGTACAGGCCCAGGTTCTGAAATGCCGCCCCGCTTATTGCGGTGTGATTGGTAGTGCCATGAAAGCTGCCGGTGTCCACAAAACACTGAAGGAAGAATACGGCCTTGTGGAGGAAGAATTGGACTTGGTTACTACTCCCATTGGCCTGAATATCAAAGGTGAGACCCCTGCGGAAATCGCCATTTCCATCGCTGCCCAGATGATCCTGTGCCGGGCAGAACTGAACGGCCTATGAAGCACAAGCTCTTTTTGACAGGCCCCATTGGCTGCGGCAAGAGCACTGCCATCCTCACCGCCATCGGAGAAAAATTGCCGGCATTCGGGGGCTTTCTGACCAAGCGGTTCCGGGATGAAGATGGTCAAGCCATCGCCTTTTCCCTGGAAAGCCCCAATGGTAAGCAGAAAGCAGAATTCCTGGATTGTCGGGGTTTGGTTCCCGCAATTCATATGGATGTTTTCGAAACCATGGCTCCGGAATTGTTAAAGGGTAAATACCTTATTCTGGATGAGATCGGCGGTCTGGAGCTACTCTGCCCTGCCTTTACGGCTGCGTTGGATACTTTATTGGAACGCCATATTCCAATCATTGGCGTTGTAAAAGGAGAAGGGCCTGCTGGCGTTATGATCCAAAAGCTGGGGCTGACAAAGGAATATGAACTGGCAGCAAACCGTTTTCGTGAAAAGCTGTGCGGCGATCCGGACTCCTTAGTATACGATTGCGAAGAATTTGACGAAGAAGCGCTTCGCCTGGCGAAAGCCTGGGTAAAGGAGTATGCCAATGGATAACTTTTTTGATTTGTATGACCTGCTCATCGATGGAATCGACACCGCCGAAACCGTAACCCGTACCTTTATGGGACAGTGCTGGACAGCGGTGGAAACCGAAAAAAGCTTCGGTATGGCTATGACCACTCCTGTGGATACCGCCCCCCGTATGTATGAAAAGGATTTCATCGGTATGCCCTTGGCAGAACTGGCAAAAGCCGCCAAAAGCTGGAATCTAAGGGAAGCCGGCTTCGGTATGGCCGCTGTCAACGCTTACTACAATACACCGAAGCATTTGGAAGCACTGGGTGCTTATGAGCCTTTCGAGAACTACTGTACCGACGGTGTTGACCTGCAGGGCAAGCATATCGGTGTGGTGGGGCATTTGAATATGCCAGAATCCGTGTATCAGCAGGCTTCCTCTGTCCGTATTTTGGAACGTTCTCCCAGAACCGGTGATTATCCCGACTCCGCCTGCGACTGGCTGCTTCCCCAATGCGATGTAGTGATCATAACCGCCAGCACCCTGGTGAACAAGACCCTCCCTCACCTGCTGGAGCTGTGTCAAAACGCCTATACCATTCTGGCCGGTCCCAGCTGTCCCATGTGTCCTGCGCTGCTTAGCCTGGGCATTGACCGGATCGCAGGCCTTGTGGTCACCGATGTGACCGGTATGAAAAACAAGATCCTCAATGAGAGTCCCGGCCCACCCTATCCTATGGGTAAACCCTTCCTGCTGAAAAAGGAGAACCTATGAGTCCGATTGAAAAGAAACACCGCCGAACCGTAGTGATTATGGGGTTTGCGCTGATAGTCTGTCTCCTGCTGTCCTTTACTTTGGGACGCTACCCCGTACCCCTGGGAGAGCTTTTGGGAATTCTGGGAAGCAAGCTGGGGCTGCCTGTCGATCCTTTTTGGACAAGCCAGATGGAAGCAGCTGTTTGGAATATCCGCCTTCCCCGGGTGGTTCTAAGTGTATTGGTTGGAGCCTGCCTGGCGGCTGCCGGCGGTGCCTACCAGGGTGTCTTCCAGAACCCTATGGCATCTCCCGACATTCTGGGCGCTTCCGCCGGTGCTGGCTTCGGCGCGGCGCTGGCCATTCTTCTGGGCGCTTCCAGTATTGGCATCACTTTGGGTGCCTTTGCTGCAAGCCTTGTGACTGTTGCGCTGGTCTTTACCGTCAGCCGCCACGCCAGAGGTGACCGGGTGCTGGGATTGGTGCTGGCAGGCATCATGATTTCGTCGCTATTCCAGGCTGGAACTTCTTTCCTAAAGCTGGTCGCCGACCCCAACAATCAGCTGCCACAGATCACCTACTGGCTGATGGGCAGTTTAAGTGGTGCCAAATGGGCCGAAATCGGCTTTGTGATTGTTCCAATGCTCTGTGGCCTGATCCCGCTGCTTTTGCTGCGCTGGCGTCTGAATGTGATCACAATGGGTGATGATGAAGCCCGGGCCATGGGTGTGAATCCCCAGCGGATCCGTGTGCTGATCGTCATCTGCTCTACCCTGGTCACAGCTTCCGCTGTGTCCGTCAGCGGAATGATCGGCTGGGTGGGTCTGGTGATCCCCCATATGATGCGCCGACTGGTAGGCTCTGACTACCGTTACTTAATGCCCGCATCCCTTTTGGGCGGCAGTATCTTCCTGCTGATCGTGGACAATGTGTCCCGAAATGCTGCCACATCCGGTATCCCCATTGGTATTCTCACCGCCTTCATCGGAGCCCCGTTCTTCCTGTGGCTCATCACCGGAAAGGGGGATCATTATGAGCATTGAGGTCAAGAACTTAAACTTCTCCTACGGCCACCGCCAGGTACTGCACGATATCAGTTTTTCTGCCCGCAAAGGAGAATTCCTTTCTATTTTAGGCCCTAACGGTGTGGGCAAAAGCACCCTGTTTCGTTGTGTGCTGGGACTTTTATCCGGCTACACCGGGCAGGTTCTGGTGGATGGCATCGATGCCCGTTCTTTTTCTGTCCGGGAATCTGCCCGGCATATTGCCTACATTCCTCAGTCCAGTCATCCAATTTTTAATTACAGTGTGTTTGATATTGTCCTTATGGGCAGAACCAGCGGTCTTTCTACCTTCCGCAGTCCCGGTAAAAAGGATACGGAGAAATGTCGTTGGGCTCTGGAAAAGATCGGTATATCCCATTTGACAGACCGGTGCTTCCATCGGCTTTCCGGCGGTGAGCAGCAACTGGTGCTGATCGCTCGGGCGCTGGTGCAGGATGCCCCCATTCTGATGCTGGACGAGCCAACCGCCAACCTGGACTTCGGCAACCAACTTCTGGTGCTGGAACAGGCCAGATCTCTGGCACAGGAGGGATATACCGTCATTCAAACCACCCATCACCCGGAGCAAAGTTATATGTTCTCCGACCGGATCTTGACCATCCAAAAGGGTCGGGTACTGAAAGAAGGCACACCCGCACAAGTTTTGACAGCGGATACCATCCGCGCCCTTTACGGTGTGGATGTGGAAGTTGTCAGTCTGTATCAGGACAATGCAAGAATTTGCGTGCCCAAGGCAGTTATGAAATAAGGAGGAACTAACTATGAAAAGATTTCTGGCATTTTTGTTGGCATTGGTCATACTGCTGACATCCACTGCCTGCGGCAGCGCGGCAGTACCGGATCCCGTAAAGACCCAGGAATATACGGATTCTACCGGTCGTATTGTTGCTATTCCGGCGGAAATCACCAAAATCGCCATTACCGGCCCCCTTTCTCAGGTCTATATTCTTCCGTTAGCCAGTGACATGCTGGTTGGTGTTAGCAACGAATTCTCTGCTGATGCGGCCCTCTATTTGCCCGAGGAGATTTTCAGCAAAACAGAGATTGGCCAGTTGTACGGTGGCAAAGGCGAGATGGATCTGGAAGCGCTGCTGACCGCCGCCCCGGACATCGTCATCGATATCGGCGAGCCGAAAGACAGCATCGTTGCTGATCTGACCGCCTTGACCGAACAGACCGGGATTCCTTTTATTCATATAGATGCCACTGTACAAACTTCACCAGAGGCCTACCGTACCCTTGGCAAACTCCTTGGCAGGGAAGAGAAGGCTGAGGAATTGGCCCTCTGGTGTGAAAGAACCTATGCAAGCATCACTGCTATGATGGAAAGAGTAGATGCAGACAATGCCCGGAAAGAGCTGCTGTACTGCCTGGGCGATAAAGGCACCAATGTGATCGCGGAGGGGTCTTTCCACGCAGAAACCATCAACATGATGAGCCGCAATCTTGCCGTGATAGCGGATGTTTTCCCCGGCGGACTTGGCAACGAAGTGGATCTGGAACAGATCCTGCTGTGGGATCCGGAAATCATTATTTTTGCGCCTGACAGTTGCTATGAGACGATCGCCGGGGATGCCCAGTGGCAAAACGTATCTGCCGTGGCTGCCGGCAACTATTTCAAAACACCGGAAGGCCCGTATGGCTGGCTGTCCTCTCCTCCCGCAGTTCAGCGATACTTAGGTATGCTATGGCTGGGCGCTCTGCTGTACCCCGACTACACCCAGTATGATCTGCAGGAAGAGGTCACCGACTATTACAAGCTGTTCTACAGCTGCGACTTGACAGATGCTATGTATCAGGATCTCATAGCAAACGCTATGCCTTGAACTGAGTTTATAAAAGCGGCTCCCGGAGGTGTACTGCCCCCAGTTTGTGAGAACAGCACAAACTGGGGGCAGAGCAAGTTGGAACACATTACTTGTATGCCGCATCGGTTACGGTTTTGTGTGTATTCCCCGTTTCTTTGCCAGCTCGCTTGCCGCCTTGCGGCGGTCATCGGAGTAGGGTGCCGTCAGCCGGATGCTGATCCGGCTCTTGTCGATCTCGAACCGCAGACCGCCTTGACCGTCATCGTCGGTCTGCTTGCACAGTTCCGGGTATTTAGCTGCGTACTTCCGCAGCCGCTTCTTCAGGTTCGTATCGTGGGTATAGACCTCCGCAAAGGGGTCTTTTGCGTTGTAGTACACATCGGTTGTCTTCTGTTTTTTCGTAAGACCTGTTTTCATAGAAATCCTCCTAATTTTCGTAAATTTTTCTCGGCTCTTGAGCCGGGAAAAAGGGCCTGTTTTCCGATGGAAAGGTTCCAAACGATGCGTTGTTCGTTTAAAACTCTCCTATCGGATTTTTCTTGATTTTCCCGGCTCTTGACATTATCTTTCGTAGTCCCGCTTGGGCGGCTTTTTCTGAGGTTCCGGCTGGTGTCTGACGGGCCGCTTTTGCGCCGGCGGTTCCAGCTTTCTTTCGTCCTCCCGGGGCAGATGATCCACATCCTGCTGGGCTTCCATCATGGTGATAGGACTGTACTGCTTCCCATGGGCCTTCTGCAACCGATCTCTTGCATCCTGGGTGTAGGTCTTGCGTAGGCCCTGCCGCTGGACATGAAGTTCGGCCTTATCCATGCTCTCTGCTTCTCCGGTCAGTTCCCGGAACTGCGCCAGCGCAGCATCCAACTCGGCTTGGTACTTCGCCTCCGTCTGTTCCAACCGCTGCAGGGAGCTTTCCATGGATGACACCCACTTTTTCACTTCCTTCATGCCCTCATCATCGGTTTTATCGAAGCGGCTGAGAATCATCGCCTTTTCGCTGTGCAGTTCCTCAATATCCTCGGATAGCTGAGCAATCCGCTTTGCCAGTTCCCTCTGCTTTAGAACATTCAGCGCAGAGGTTGCTTTCTTTTCGTCCAACAGTCCCTTGCGCTCCCGGCTTAGGGTTTTGATCTGACCTACAAGGTCAGAATACTGCCGGAGTATCGGTACCACATCTGCCAGGGTATTTTTGATACTGCGTCGGTTGGCTTTTGTGTGCAGGATCTGATACCGGAAGATCAGCATATTCCGCCGCAAGGTTTCCATAGCCTCCGCAATAGCAGGCACAGTATTTTTGACAGCCTTTGCAATCTTTTCAAAGGCGCTCCGCAGTTCCCGCAGCAGCTTGTTATCTGCCTTAATCTGCCGGTTCAATTCACACCGGTCAGCGATGAAACCCTGCTGTTCCATGGCCCGTGCGGTCACACCCTCATGGATGGTGGGCTGCTCCAGAATGCCACGATCTGCATGGCTGCGGTGATCGATCCGTGCTTCCGCTCCCACCCGTTCCAAATAGCGGTTGGTCACATCTGCCCAGGCAGAACGCCACAGCACCAACTGCTCGTCACTGTTCCACCGGGCGGCGATGGGGTTTTGCCGCCCGAAGCGGGTGCTTTTGGGTGTCTTGGATGCCCGTTCATATCCCGCCGCTTCCGCAGCAGAGGGAGCCATATATTCCTTTTTTCTGCCGATCTTATACTGGTACTGCTTCTCCCATCCTTCCCTTTGGGCCTGCTTGAACTCCGCCCCGGTAAAGCCCATTTCCTCGCCGTCCCGGACACACAGATATTCCTTTTCTGTTTTGTACTGCCACTGTCCGTTTTCAGCCAATGGCCGCACCGTCACCATAATGTGGGCATGGGGGTTATGTCCGTCCGTATCGTGGATGCACACATCGGCGCACATCCCGTCTGCAACGAAATTATCTTGGATAAATTCCGTCAGCAGGCTTTGCCACTCCGCTTTTCCCATCTCAATGGGCAAGGCCACAACGAACTCCCGTGCCAACCGGCTGTCCTTGGTTTTCTCGTTTTCCTCCACGGCATTCCAGAGCGTACCACGGTCAGACCATTCGGCTGGCGCATATTCCGGGAGGAATATCTGCTGCCAGACAAGGCCCTGTTTTCGGGTGTAATCGTGCTGTACACCGTCGTAGTCATTTAGAATTTGGGAACAGCTCATATAGGCCGCAGCCGCTACCGCAGAGCGGCCTGCACCCCGGCTGATAACCTTTGCTTCCAAATGGTAAATCGCCATTCTCGTTTTCCCTCCTTTCATTATTTCTGTTTCTCTTTTCAAAGAGAAAATGACCCTAAGTTCAGCTGAGAGTCATAACCGCAACAAATCTGCCGGTGGCAGGTTTGTGCGGGCAGTTGGTGGAATACCGTAGCTTCAAGCAACGGTATTATGTTCGGTATGTACCGCACACCAACTGCGTGGACAATGACAGCACTTTCGCTTCCAGTGTGGCATTGTCCATAGGCTGTCGCAACAGCCGCAATCCCCTCGGAGAGCGCACGATTTCCAACGGAAATACCACCTCCCCTCCGGGGTGGTGAGTAAGTGCGCCCTTCGGGAAGCCTACGCCCGTTCTCAGCCCCCGTTATTCGTATCTTTCGTACCCAGTCGCTTCTCCAGAATCGCTTTCAGCGCTTCCAGTTCCATGTGCTGTGCCTGGGGAAATACGCTCTCCAAAATCGCACCTTCCTGGATCAGCCGCCGGGTTCTGAGGCTTCGCTCCTTCTTCCGGTTCCGTGCCTCCGCTTCCTCCATGCGGTGCTTCGCTTGAAGCAGCTTCTTTTCCTGCTCTGTCATACCGTCACCCCCTCCAACAGTTGTTTCGCTTTGGTCAAATTTTCCGCCATGTTCAATTTTCGGATATTCTGATCGTTCACCTTGATCGCTGTACACCGTTCCAGTACCCGGTCATAGATTCTCGCCCTTGCAAGGTCTGCCGGATTTTTCAGTTCGTCTACCGTCAGATTGGTGGTCACGATCATGGGAAGCTGGCTGCGGTATCGGCTGTCGATGATGTTGAACACCTGCTCCCGGGCAAACTCCGAATTCCGCTCCACACCCAGGTCGTCGATGATCAGCAATGGGAAAGAATTGAAACTATTGATATATGCGTTCCGATCACCGGAATACATATCGGTCAGTTTGTTTAGGAGTCTTGCAAAGTTGGTCATCATCACCGGCACACCTTGATCCAGCAGCGCATTGGCGATGCAACCTGCAATAAAGCTCTTGCCGGTTCCCACATTCCCCCACAGGAGCAAGCCCATGGAGTTCTTTCGGAACTCGTCCCAGTGCTGAACGAACCGCTTGGCCATATTCATCTGTTTGGGGTTGTACCCCAGATCATTTTCAAAGGTGTGCTTCCGCAGCACCGGGTCGGTCAGCCCCACGCTGCGGTTCTTTGCAACCGTGTCCAGAAACTCCCGGTGCTTTCGTTCCTGTTCCCGCTGTTCATAGGCTGCCGTTTGGCAGGCGCACATACAACGGGGTTCAAACAGCTTGCCCGTCATTTCAAACCGTTTCTGCCGAGGTGTCCGGCACCGGCTGCAATAGATCAGCTTGCTTTCTTCATCCAGGAACTCGTCCTCCCGAAGTTGTACCGGCTGAAGGATAATCTCCAAATCCGTGGAGATCGGTTTCATAGGCTATCTCCCTCCTCATAGTCATAATTTCTGTTAGGTTTCTCATTTGTTTTTCTCTGCTTATTACTTGTGGACAGTTTCTTGTCTGTCTGGGGCTTAAAAGTTGTCCATCCGGTGGGACAGTTTTCTGTCTGTACCTGCACATAAATTTTGCTGGGCAGTCCTGCCCCTTGCCGCTTACGGGAAATGAAATTCTTCTGCTCCAGCACCGCCAGAGCATTCTTCACGGTCATTTCACTTTTCCCGCTTGCACTTGCCAAGTCTGCTATCGTGTAGTAGATGAACACATGACCCTGTTCATCTTCCCACCCTTCATTTTTCATTGACAGCCTTGCCCGATCCAAAAGCAGAACATATACCAGCTTCGCTGTTTCGCTTATGTCCATCGTAAGCAAAAATCTGGGGTATGCCATATATGCCGGGATCTGGCTGTCTTTGCGTAACTTCACCGTCATGCGCTCACCACCGTTCTCATAAAAAAGACCTCCTTTGATAGATTCGATGACAGAGTTTCCCCCTGCCCATAAATCGTACCAAAAAGAGGTGGTTTTGACATTGAACGCCAATTGAGCGCAAATTGACAAAAAGAATGAGCGAGATTCCTTTTTACGGAACCTCGCTCTCATTCGTTATACAAGTAGTTTTTGATTTTTCTGTCTGCTGACAAGTGCCGCCTGTCCGATCTCCTTGCGCTTTTCCTCCAAGAGCGTCGGTTCATCTTCAAACACTACTTCAAAGATAGCCATAGCTCGCTGGTGGTGGAGCTGTGCCTGGGCTGCATCGCCCATTACCACACAAACACTTCCCATTACCTGCTGAATCAAGCCATAATCCAGACACTGATCGGAATTGAGTTCTTTCACCGTCCTTGCCAGCTTCAGCAGTGCAGAATAAGCCCGTTGGGGTTCACCCAAATCGGTAATCAATGCTGCGTAATTGCAGATCTGGGTCACACTGTCATGATAGCCGGTCAAGTTGTAGTCTTCCAGTAGCTGTACACCCTGTTCCATATACAGTTTGGCAAGATCCATGCGTCCGGCTTTGTGGTATAGCGCACCCAAATTGGCGTGTAGATTTGCTGCAAGATGGGCATTGCCGGAATGGACTTCACCCAGAACTTGAATTGCTTCCTCCACCAATTCGATTTGTCTTTTGGCGTTCTTCTCCAATACTGCACGAGCATCCAGCAGGCAGGCACGGTCAGCGGATGTGCCAACGGAATCATCGGACAGGATCGTTGTCATCTCTTCGATGATTGCCTGCATACCCGTTTCATAGCGGTACTTGTCCATATACTGGAACACATTCTCCAGGAACAGCAGATACTTAGCAGTATCGTCCTTGCAGATTGTTGTGATGATGCTTTCAACGGTGTAGAACACTTGCTTGTTATTCATAAAATCCAAACCGTGCATCAGGCTGATCTCCTGCAAGCTGTCCAGCAGCACTGAGCAGCTACAGACAGAGGGTTTCAGTTCCTCCACCGCAACCTCCCGGATCATGGGGTGCAGCAGAATCTCCCGATTGTTCTTAGGGTGAATGAATCCCATCTCCATCAAATCGTTGATAGTATTCATGTTCTTCTGATCCATCCATGCCGCAAACCGTCTGGAGGAAATGCCATTAGCAGGAATGAGGGTCATGCAGCGCATAATCTCCTGTTCACTGCCTGTGAGCTTATACAAGGAAAACAGGCTGTGGATATGGTCATAGTAGGTAGCTTTCTTGTTTCTGCCGTCCTTGGTAGTGCCGATTTTATCGTCCGCATACAGGGCGGCTTTTTCCTTTTGGAGCTTGGTCAGCAGTGCCTTGGGTTTCAGCGGACCGTTTGCCAGCAGTCTCGCTGCCAGCTCCACCGCAAAGGTATGTCCATGGAGTAGAGCAATGATTTCTTTGATCTCGTCCCGCTTTCTCTCTGCTTCCGGGAAGAACTTGCCCACCAGTTCCAACAGGGTATCCGGGTTCAGTTCACCTACCTCCAGCGAAATGTGGTTTTCATATCGGCTGCGGGTGGTGAATAGAATTCTGCAACGGTACTTCAGTATCACATCCAGGAATTGATCCTGAGATGCGGTGACATTGAAATTGTCCACGATCAGCAGGGTATCTTCCCGCAGACTGCGCAGGAACCGGTTATGCCGCTTGAATCGGGCATCGTCACTCTCGTCTGGCATATCGTCTGCAAAGTCCAGATCGATCACAGCCTGCTTCAGATCGCCGGGATAATTTACATAGATGACATTGGTGTATTCCTTGCCATATTGCTTTGCATAAGCCTTGGCAAGCTCACTTTTGCCGATACCGGGAATGCCGTGCAGAAACACCTTACTGTGATCCACCAGCAGTCCGTGAAGCTGTTCCAACTCCTGCTCCCGCCCAAGGAACCACCGGCAGGGCCTGGGGATGTCGGTATCGAAAATATAGTCCACCACTGCCGGTGACAGATTTCCCGGTGTCAGAAGCTGCTTCTTCCGCACATCCCGCTTTTCAAAGCGGAGCTGCATCGCAAGGCAGAGGATTTCCATTATGAAAATCGCTTCATCGTTTTCATCCTCAAAAGTATATCCGTCTGTCAGCTCCATCTTCTTTTGCGGGGACACATTGGGAGCCTGCAGCACAAGGTCATACAGTTCCTGGGCTGCCATGGCACTATCGGGCATCATCGGCAGCAGCATATTTTTAATGCGGCTAACCAGCTTTCTTTGATTGAAGCTGTCCTGGTAGAAGCTGATAATATTGGGACTCAGCCTTGCCAAACCATTCATCCAGCGGCAGACCTGCCCCTGGTCGAAGTCCATAGCAGTTTGCGGACTGAAGCCTAAGTCCACAAACAGCGAATCCAAAAAATCCGCTTGATTACCAAAGTTTTCATCCGGGATATTCCGCCGCAGCACCGCCATCACCGATGCAAAGTCCAATCGTTCCATCTTTTCACTTCCTTTTGCTCAATTTCCGCTCAATTGGCGTTCAATGCAACCTGACTGCGTTTCCTCTATAATGAGGGTACAAAGAACCTAAGATGACTCTATTATACAAGCTTCTTCAAGAAATGTGTAAACAAATTGCGAACATACATTCGATAAGAAGTGACAAGGTTCGACATCTTGGTTTTCCAGCATTCCGGGCAAGCGCCCAAGGAGGTGACCGTTATCCGAAGCATGGCACCGATCAATCTGATCGTGTATTACCCCAAAACCGAAGAAGGCCAGATAGAACTGGCAAAACGGGTGTCCGATGTCCACGCAGCCGCAGTAACCCAGCGAATCAAATCGCTGAACTGCCCCTCAAGCCAAAAGCTGGAACTTTTGGATGCGGTCATCGAAACCGTGAAAGAAAGAAGCAGGGAACAGACTTGATGGAAAGTCTATTCCCCCTGCTTCTTATTATTTCCCTTCCAATCTTTTCGCCGTTGCCTCAACAGATTCCAAAAAAGCCTGCTCAACCGGTGTCAGATCACCACAGTGAATGCGCTTGTATTTTTGATATTCCTCTTTTGCTTTTTGCTCAGCCAAAGCATGAGAAACAGAACCGGCATTCTGGAGCACCTCACTGTCCGTCATCCTTAAATAATCATCAAGACGGGCAATCCAGTCCTTCATGTACATGGGCTTCTTACGCATGGCCTGTAGCTCAGCCAAGTCCAAATATGCCGACACTAAACGGTTCAGTGTTCCCAGTTCATCCTCGTTCAAATAGTTTTTCGCTGTCTTTGCTTCTGCAAGTGTAGGACGCTTACCCTTGATTACCGTCATGCCCATCATGGGAAGCAACGCATTGGCTCGTCCACTGACCAATTCCGCAGCCGTCATACCTGTAGCAGCGTAGAGCATCTTATTCTGTACGGTTTTGAAAAACAGAACACTTTCTTCCGCACTGGCAGAATAGTCCACGCTGGTAGCATAAATATCCAGCACCTTTCTCCAGAACACCTTCTCCGAAGAACGAATATCCCGGATTCTTTCCAGCAATTCATCAAAGTAGTTGCCGCCGCCGGATTTCTTTAGCAGATCGTCATTCATGGCGAATCCCTTGATCATATACTCTTTTAGAATCGTATTCGCCCAGATGCGGAACTGGGTGCCACGCAGAGATTTCACACGGTAACCAACAGAGATAATTACATCCAGATTGTAATGATCAACCTGATAGGTTTTTCCGTCAGTTGCAGTTGTTGCAAAATTTGCAACAACTGCTTCTCTTGTTAGTTCGCCCTCTGCAAAGATATTTTTAATATGCTTTGAAATTGTAGACTTGTCCCGCTGGAACAATTCTGCCATCTGATCCAGAGAAAGCCAGACTGTTTCATTTTCCATATGAACATCGATTTTGGTTTTACCATCTTCCGTCTGGTAAATTATCAGTTCGGTATTGTTCTCACCCATTGTATGACCTCCACCGCTAATTCGTTAATTTGTTCTAATTATACCATAGTTCACTGTAAAAAGCTACATCTTTTCGTACAGATCATGCTCGTCCCTTAAAATGCCTTTCCCAGCATTTTATGCTGATAACCTTTCTGCCGCTCTCCCATTCCTGCAAGCAACGGACTGGGATTCCCATTTTTCTCGCAAAAGGTTTCTTGCCCATACCAAAGGATTCCCGGTATGCCCGGATGCGGACAGCTTGTCCATCATAAAGGAAATGATTGAATTCATCCAGGAAGTCCGTCACCGGAACTCCGTAGAACTGCGCCAGCCGATCCACCTTCTCCGGTTCAATATGCTGCGTAAAGCCTTCCTCGATGGCCTTGTAAACACTGTGGGTCATCCCCACCTTGTCTGCCACTTCCACCTGCATGAGTCCCTTGCTGTGTCTGCACCAACGGAGCCTGTCCGGTACATTATCGATCTCCTCATATCTGCGATACCGCTGATTGAACTGGGTCGCCTCCAAAATCTTCCGAGGGGCGCACAGTACAAAACTATGTATGTATAGAGGTGCATACCTCACAATGGAATTCTGCGTCTGGGAAAGGACATACAAATCGCCCGATAACCGGTCCAAAATGCGCCATGCAGGCCGTTTGAAGCTTTGGGGTGCAAGGTGCTGACTCTTAAAGTCGCTGGTGTGAGGATAGCATTTTCCACACACCGGGCCGCGTAGGTTGCAAGCCTTGCTCCTTTGGAAGCATCAAAAGTCGTAATTCCTTTGATCAGCCCAATGGTTCCGATAGAAATCAGGTCCTCCTGGTCGGCGGTTTGGGCGTAGTATTTCTTAGACTGGTGATGCCCACGGTGTTCTTGAGGGGTGTATAGACGGCCTCATAGGTGCTGCCCAGCTTCAGAAAAATGTCGAGATGAATATCATCCTTGGTGCTTTCTCTCTTAACAACAACCCTATCCAGAATCGTTGCCACCAGTGCCGTATCAATGTCCCCGGTGAAGCTGAGCGCCTGGTCCAGAGCCTGACGGATGGCCGGGATATCCAGTTCTTCGGAAGTCCTGTTTTCTTCCTCCTGCCGGATGGCCGTCAGCTTTCCCTGGCACTCCAGAATCTGGGCGTTGAAGGCATCGTTGCGCTCCTTGAATTCCTCTACCGTCAATGCACCGGCGATGCTCAAATCCAGCAGCCGGTTTTTCTTTCGCTCCAAATCGTCCATCTCATTTTCCACCTGACAGCGGAGCTTGCCATAGTCCACTTCTTTGGGAATGTTGGTCAGCACCGTCACCAGAGAATCAATGATTTTCTCTTTGTCCCGAACCAGCTCCTTGAAAATGTCGCTGAGAATCACATCCAGGTCACTGCTGCGAATCTGGGGTGCCGAGCAGGCCCCCCTTCCGTGGCTGCGGTAAACCTTGCACTGCCATACCTCCTGCTGTCCCTTTTTTGTCTGGATCACCTGACGGTGAAAGGTGGTTCCGTGTTCCTCGCAATAGATTTTTGCGCTGTAGGGATAGCGATTGTGAAAGCTGACTCCGCTGCTGTGTGACTTCATTTCTTCTCTCCTTCTCTTGTACAGGGCGTTGGCCCGATTCCACAGTTCTTCAGAAACAATAGCCGGTATAGAGGGATCCGGGTACGTCACCCACTCACTTTCATCCAGTAAGACATTCCGCTTTGTCCGGTAATCCACGCTCTGGCTCTTATTCCCACAGTACCAGCCCTTATATTTG
>CABQGZ010000025.1 GCA_902463835.1 uncultured Lachnospiraceae bacterium | reverse complement strand
GTGGTGCTCGCCACTCCTTCCGGTGCAAGACCGCGCTGGATGGCAGAAAAGTACCCGGAAGTGCTGCGTATGCGGGAGGATGGTCAGCGTGAACGTTTTGGAGGACGGCATAATCACTGTTATACATCGCCTGTGTACCGTGAGAAGGTGCGTATTGTTAATACAAAGCTGGCAGAGCGTTATGGAAAGCATCCGGCTGTTATTGCATGGCATATCTCCAATGAGTACGGTGGGGAGTGCTATTGTAAGATGTGTGAACATGAGTTTCGGGATTTTTTAAGGAAACGGTATGACAACGATATTGAGAAGTTGAACCAGGCATATTGGAGCTATTTCTGGAGCCATAGGTACAATCGCTTTGAAGAGATTGCGTTTCCGGGTGGACATGGTGAGACAACGATCCACGGTCTGAACCTGGACTTCCGGCGTTTTGTATCCTATCAGACAACGGACTTTATGAATGCGGAAATCGAAGCAGTACGCAGTGTATGTCCGGAACTTCCGGTTACCACCAATATGATGCCGGGGCATTACCCAATCAATTATTATGAGATGGCAGAGAAGTTAGACGTAATTTCGTGGGACAGTTATCCGGACTGGCACAATCAGAGTCAGTTGGAGACGGCCTGCAATACGGCATTTTGGCATGATTTCTTCCGTAGCTTGAAAAACAGACCCTTTATGTTGATGGAAAGCGCGCCTGGGATGACAAACTGGAAGGAATATAATAAGTTAAAGCGTCCCGGAATGGATCGGCTGGCTTCGCTGCAGGCGGTGGCGCATGGCAGTGACTCGGTGCAGTATTTTCAATGGAGAAAGAGCCGCGGCAGTGCAGAAAAGTTCCATGGCGCTGTGGTAGATCATGTGGGAACGAATGAAACCCGCATCTTTAAAGCTGTTCAGTCTACTGGCGCCACGCTCAAGGCTATCGATGAGGTCTGCGGTTCCATGCCAAATGCACGTGTTGCAATCATTTATGATTGGGAAAACCGCTGGGCATTAGACGACGCCCAAGGATTTGCCAGATACGATAAAAAGTATATGCAGACGTGCCTCAATTATTACGAAACGCTGTGGAAGCGGGGGATTGCAGTAGATATCATAAGCGCTCATGGCAATTTCGAAAAGTATGATCTGGTAATTGCGCCCATGTTGTACATGGCGGATCGGGATACGATTCAGAGAATTACAGCATATGTGGAAAACGGCGGAACCTTCTACGGAACTTATATGTTGGGAATGGTGAACGAGACGGATCTTTGCTATCTTGGCGGCTATCCGGCTGAGAATCTGAAAGAGGTGTTCGGGATCTGGAATGAGGAGATTGACGCTCTGTACCCGGAGGAAAGGGTTGCAATCGCGTTCCGTGACAAGCGCTATGAAGGTATTGATTACAGCGAATTGATCCATGTGAAGGGGGCCGAGATTCTGGCGGTATATGATTCTGAGTTTTATGCCGGAATGCCGGCGTTGACGGTGAACCGTTACGGGAATGGAAAAGCATACTACCAGGCATTCCGTGACACGGGGGCACTGTGGGAGGATATGACCGCGGATATTCTTAAGGAACTTGGAATCAAAGAGACGTTGGCCTGTGAATGGCCGGAAGGAGTTTGTATACACAAGCGAGAAGCAGACGGCGTGGAATATCTGTTTGTACAGAATTATTCCGGCGAGCGGGTCAGCGAATTGCAGCTTGATAAAGAATACCTTGATATAGAAGCGCAGATTGTGATAAATGTTGTTGCGTTAGAAGCGTTTGATGTTAAGGTGTTGAAAACGGTTTAGGGAGTGAAAAGAATGAATACTTTTGGCATCGAGAAAAAGACCACGCCACTCATAACACAGGTACGCCCGGCTTACTTTTCGGTAGACTGTGGAATGACCTATGTGATCAGAGTGTGTGACGGCCGTTTCGTATTGATTGACAGCAGTATCGGAGAGTATGAGGAAGCGGATCATTTATGGGATGTGTTGCTGTCACAGTGTGAAGGAAATGAAAAGCCAGTGATCGCGGCGTGGTTCATCACACATCCTCACTGGGATCACTTTGACGGTTTCGTAAAGTTCATGGAGAAGTACAAAGATCGCGTACAGCTTGACAGTGTTGTTTATAGCTGGGCCACAGAGGATGTGTGTCAGCTTCCCACAGATCAGAATTTGGATCATTTTGATCATATGATTGTGTCCCTTGGGGATACGGTTCCGATAATAGTCCCCCATACCGGTCAGAGATTTGAGTATGCGGATGCGGTGTTCGAGGTGCTTTTCACGTGGGAAGACCTGTATCCGGAGAAGATTCCGGATGTAAATGATACATCGCTGGTTATGCGCATGGAGCTTGCGGGGCGCAGTGTTCTGTGGCTTGGTGATATGGGGCGGCAGACAGCAGCGTATCTGTGTAGACATTATCCCGCGGAAGCCTTTCAATGTGAGATCCTGCAGGTGGCTCATCATGGCTATAACGGCGCTTCGGACGAGTTTTACCGAAAGGCGGACCCCAAGGTGCTGCTTTGGCCCTGCCCGGATTTCTGGTATCCGGTTGTACGCTTATGGGAGACGAATGATTATTTGATTAAATCCCCGAAAATTGGCACAACGATCATAGCAGGACAGGCGGAGACAGTTCTTGACATGACAAGACCAATCGAGGAGTTTCGCCCCTATAAGGATGTGGCTGAAGGAGAGACCGTATACGAAGAACATTTTACAGGCAGCCGCGTGATCGATCTGCACTGGTCCTGTATTACGGGCGGGGCTACCGGGTATGCGGCGGCAAAGACAACGCTGGGACAGGGCGAATGCCGTCTGGAGACAATGGATAAAAATTCATATACGGTCTGCCAGTTTGTGCAGCCGGGACAGATGGCAATGGCGAAGGATTTCACACTGACTTTTTCCGGGAAGCTGGAAAAGGGCGCTGAGCGGTTCGGACTGTTCTGGAATTATCCATCGCCGACTATTTTCTCAGAGGAATATGCGTTGTGGCTGGAACCGGAAGCGGATGGCAGTTTTACATTTTGCCTGTCGGCTGATTCACATGAGGGAAAGGCACGGTTGTATTTAAATGATAAGTATATCCGGGGGCTTCCTTATGAGACATGTGGCGGACTGTACTTTATTTTGAAAAATGCGGTGTTGAAGCTTGAATACATTCAGGTAATTAAGAATATACCAGGAGGGTTTTAATTATGAAAGTTGCAGTAATTGGATGCGGAACCATTGCAAATAACGCGCATATACCGGCGTATATGGCGAATCCAAAGGCGGAGATTAAATATTTCTGCGATATCATTTTGGAGCGGGCAGAAAATGCGGTGGAAAAGTATGGATGCGGTATCGCGGTGGAGGATTATCATGCGATATGGAAGGATGAAGAGGTGGAAGCGGTATCGATCTGCACACCGAATCAGATGCACAGTATCATTGCCATAGACGCAATGCGGGCAGGAAAGCATGTACTGTGTGAAAAGCCCGCGGCACGAGTCTATGAAGAAGCTCTGGAGATGCAAAAGGTTCAGCATGAAACCGGCAGGATTCTGAACATCGGCGTTGTCAATCGCTTCAATACAAATGTGAATAAACTGAAGGAGTTGATAGACGCCGGCGAACTGGGAGAAGTGTATCAGGTATACGTAAGCTTCCGCAATCACAGATCCATACCGGGTCTTGGCGGAGCGTTTACGACGAAGGCAATTGCAGGGGGTGGTGTTATGATCGACTGGGGCGTGCATTTCTTTGATATTGTAATGTATTGCTGCGGCGATCCTGGAACGAAGAGCGTTTCCGCGGAGACGTTTTCAAAGCTTGGAAGTCCGATCAAGGATTACAGCTATGTAGATATGTGGGCGGGGCCGGAGATTCTGGACGGCACTTATGATGTGGAGGAAGGCGTTACCGGCATGATCCGCACCGAAGGCCCGGTGATCACTTTTAATGGCGCATGGGCTCAGAATATCGGTGAGAATGAGATGTATATTGATTTTATGGGAACGAAGGGCGGTGTGAGACTGCAGTATGGTTCCAACTTTACGCTCTACTCGACCAGGAACGGTATGCTTACCACGACCACATTTGCAAACAAGGAAAAGGCGATGTTCCAGCAGGAGATCGACGCATTTATAGATTGCGTGGAATCGGGTGAACATCTTGTTTCACATATTGATACGAACATTATTACGGCAAAGATGATGGATGCGATCTACCGCTCGGCGGAAGAACACAGGGAGATCGTGCTGTAGAAGGCTATGAAAGGATAAGGTTATGAAGAAAATAGGTTTTATTGATTATTTTTTAGATGAATGGCATGCAAATCATTATCCGGCTCTGATCGAAAGATTTTCGGAGGGAGAAATGAGGGTCTGCTATGCGTATGCGCATACGACAGCTCCGGCGGGCGCGGCGACCAATGAAGCATGGGCAGAGAAAATGGGCGTAGAATTACTTGGGAGTATGGAGGACGTGATAAAAAAAAGCGATTATCTGGTGGTATTGTCTCCAGATAATCCTGAGATGCATGAAGAACTCTGCAAGCTGCCGCTTGCATCGGGCAAGCGGACCTATGTGGACAAGACCTTTGCACCGGATAAGGAAACGGCGATCCGTATTTTCGCAAACGCAGAAAGTCATGGAACTCCCTGTTATTCGTCGTCAGCCCTTCGCTTCTCGGCAGAGCTAGAAGACATTGATTTGTCACAGATTGACAAGATCTACAGTGAAGGACCAGGCCCGTTAGATATCTATTCCATTCATCAGATCGAACCGGTTGTACGGCTTATGAATACCAGAGCGGAGAAGATCATGTTTCTTGGCAGCAAAGAACATCCGTCTTATATGATCAGTTTCACGGATGGAAGAATCGCAGAGTGTTATCACAGGGAAAACGAGACGGGGAGCTTTGTACTCAATGTTGTAGATAAGGCGAACCGGGCAAAACGCTATCAGATCGAGTCGGATTATTTTGGCAGGTTTGTTCAGACAATGATCGCATTTTTCAAGGGCGGTGCAGTGCCAGTGAGCCATGAACAGACCATTGATGTCATTGCAGTTCGGGCCGCAGTTGTAAAGGCATGCGAGACGCCGTATGAGTGGATCGTATTGTAGGTGATCATTATGTATCAATTTCCAATTGGAGTCATGATGGACTCATTTAAATTAGAAACGAACGAAGCGATAAAAGAAGCTGCTGAAATCGGGGCCCGGGGTGTACAGATGTATGCGACTACAGGCGAGCATGCGCCGGAAAATCTGAATACAGCTGCCAGAAGAGAGCTTCTTGACCGCATGAAATCACAAGGACTGGTGTTTTCCGCGATCTGCGGTGATCTGGGGATGGGATTCGGAAATCCGGAGAAAAATCTGGAGCTGATTGAAAAGTCAAAACGCATTTTAGACCTGGCGAAGGAGCTGGAGTGCGATATTGTAACCACCCATATAGGAGTGGTTCCGGCAGACAAAAACCATCCGCGGTATCAGATCATGCAGGAGGCCTGCGGGAAATTGTGCGAATATGCTGATAAAATGGAGGCTCATTTTGCTATTGAAACAGGACCGGAAACCTCCATGGTATTAAAGGGGTTCCTGGACAGCCTTGGTTCCAAAGGAGTTGCGGTTAATCTGGACCCGGCCAATCTTGTGATGGTTACAGGGGATGATCCGGTGCAGGCAGTTTATAATTTAAAAGAATATATTGTTCACACCCATGCGAAGGACGGTATAAAGCTTTCGGATAGTGACCCGGAAATTATCTATGGTATCAGGAATATTGAAGAGGTCATACAGCAGGGCGAAGTGTTTCGGGAGATGCCGTTAGGGAAAGGACATGTTCCCTTTGAACGATATCTGGCTGCGTTGGACGAAGTGGGATACAGAGGATTTTTGACAATTGAGCGCGAGGTGGGAGAAGGCCCGGCAAAGGATATTATGCTGGCGGCAGATTTCCTGCGTATGAAGCTGAAAAAGTAAGGAACAGGAAGAAGCGTTATGAAGGTTTATAATGTTGCATTGATCGGGTGCGGTCATATGGGCGAAGCGCATCTGGAACATATTTATTTTAAAGACGAGATATGCGTTCGCTGCGTATGCGACAAAGATGAAACGAGAGCCAGAGCGTTTCAGAAGAGATTTGGAGCGAAGGGCATCTCTGTGGATGCAGAAGAATGTATTTGCAGGGATGAAGTAGACATTGTGATCATTGCAACTTATCCGTCTACCCATCTTGCCCTGTTAAAGCTGTGCCTGAAATATAAAAAGCATGTGATTTGTGAGAAACCGATTACCTCCACTCTTGAAGAGGGAAGAGAATTTGTAGAACTGGTAAAAGCTCACCCTGATGTGAAGGTACTTGTAGGTTATATTCTGCGCCATAACGAAACCTACCGTCGAGTTGCGAGAATGATCCATGAAGGCGCCATCGGACACCCCATTATTATGAGAATGTCACAGAATCATCATACGATGGATTGGCCGCGGTATCGCAGACTGATCGAAGAGACAGCCCCGATTATAGACTGCGGCGTGCATTATCTGGATGTGATGCAGTGGTACACAGGCGCGCAGATTGTGAATATTGCAGGGGTCGGCATGGCGACGGAGGACGATCTTATGCCAGGAAAGAATAATTATGAAATGGTGACAGTAAAACTGTCGGACGGTTCCGTCGGATTTTATGAAGCCGGTTGGACCAAAACCATTAGCGCAGATAACAGGAAGGAATTTGTTGGACCGAAGGGAAGTATTCGCTTGATCTTTGCAAAAGACAGAACTACGCATCAGGAAGAAGGAGATCTGATCGAGTATTATTGCCTGGAGGATAAGACATATCACATGATCAATGTTAAGGCGGAACGAAAGCCGACAGATGTACAGCTGCGTTGCCTTATCCGCATGATCGAAGAAGATTTGCCGGACAGACCTACGATTGATGAGGTTTATGGGAGCTTTGAGTGGGCCATCAGGGCGGAGGCTGCAATCAGAGAAGTGTCTGCACAGAACAGGAGGAAAAAATGAAAGTATTTATCTTACAGCCATTTTATTATACGGATCACTCCAGAGCGGAGGAGTGTTTTTCCTATGAAATGCAAATGCTTGATTCCTGCACGCCGGATCTGGACTTGATTCTGCTGCCGGAGTCTGCGGATGCACCGTGTTATGCAAGTAACGCAGCGGAGGAGCAGGAAGACATTGTAAGAAAATATACGGAAAGAATACTGAAGAAGGCCAGGGAGACGGCGAGACGTTGTCATGCGCTGGTGTTTGTTAATGCAAGTGATAATACGGAGACAGGGATCCGCAATAC
The DNA here is from genome assembly GCA_902463835.1 of uncultured Lachnospiraceae bacterium. Taxonomy (GTDB): domain Bacteria; phylum Bacillota; class Clostridia; order Lachnospirales; family Lachnospiraceae; genus 14-2. Next base: position 7,540 of record CABQGZ010000025.1, on the reverse strand, counting down.
GACCTTTGCGTTTGATCGAAACGGTCAAATTGTGGGACGGTACTATAAACAACACCTTACGCCGGGAGAGACGGAGCAGTTGGACAGCGTGTATACATTTCAACCGTCGGAGCCCTATATACTGGAGCTGGAAGGTGTAAGGTACGGCTTTCTCACCTGTTACGATTTTTATTTTTATGAAGCCTTTGCAGCGCTTGCCCATAGAAAACCGGATGTCATTATTGGTTGCTCGCATCAGAGAACGGACACTTATGAAGCGCTGGAAATGATGACCCGGTTCTGTGCCTATAACTGTAATGCATATGTGCTGCGCGCTTCTGTCAGTATGGGAATTGACGCAGCGGTCGGAGGTGCTTCCATGATCGTGTCACCAGGGGGGAGGATTATTTCGTCTTTGCACAACGAGCAGGGGTATCTCACGGCGGACATTGATGTCCATCAGAAATATTATAAGGCGGCTGGGTTTTGTAATCCTCCTTCCGCTCACCATGAATATGTGGAACAGGGACGGCGGCCCTGGAAATATCGTCCTGCCGGTCCGGCCATTGTTCCTTATGACGATCGGATGCCATATCCAAGAATTTGCGCGCATCGGGGCTTCAATACCATAGCGCCGGAGAACAGCATGCCGGCCTTTGGAGCGGCGGTGGCTATGGGGGCCCAGGAGATTGAATTCGATTTGTGGTATACCAAGGATAAAGAGCTCGTTTCCATTCATGACAATGACCTGGAGCGGGTGTCCGACGGTACCGGCGTCGTATGGGATTACACCTATGAGGAGTTGTTGGCCTTTGATTTTGGCTCCGTTTACGGGGAAGAATTCAGAGGAATGAAGATTACGAAATTTGAAGAGATCTTACAGAAATTTGCCGGTCATGTAATTATGAATATTCATGTAAAAACCTGGGGGAATGATGTTCCTTATGATGAAGAGCTGTTGCAAAAAATCGTGGGGCTCATCGACCGCTATGACTGCAGGAGGCACGTGTATTTTATGACAGGAAACGATATCCTTATGCGTCAGTTGGAGGAGGCGGCGCCGGATATTCGTCGTTGCTGCGGAGGGGGAGATCCGGAGCGTTCCTGGAGGATTGTGGAGCGCGCCATAGAGCTGGGGTGTCAGAAAGTACAGCTCTATAAGCCCTATTTTAATCAGGAAATGATCGATCTGGCGCATGCCAATGGTATTTTTTGCAATGTGTTCTGGTCAGATGAGGAAGAAGAGGCATGCAAATTCCTGGATATGGGAATTGATACAATCCTGACCAACGATTATCAGAGAATTGCGGAGGCGGTGAAAAAACGTTTATAATCCGAAAGAGAAATTAAATCTATATTGCGGATAAAACATAAAATATATCCATAGAAATTAAAAAAAGCACGAGATATAATATTTTGTATCAGTAAGGTGAAAAACACTTAATCCAATAGTAGGGAGGGAGAGTAATGCAGTATGAAATACCGAAGATGGAAGTAATGAAACTGCAGGAAGCAGATATAATTACGTTGTCTGGTGATGGTGATGGTGACGATACAGTCAGCAAACAGAGTGATGGTTGGATGTAAATCAGGTAAGGGAGCATATGTACAGAAAAGAAAAAGCAGGAGGAAAGGTATGAGAAACAGTGCTAGAAGAAACGTGAAAAGAATCGCTGCGGGGTTGCTGGCGGGCATGTTGATTTTGACCGGAGTGTATTATCTGCCAGCGAATAGCGCCAAAGCTTATGCAGCAGGCGCAGTGGACGAGACAGTCGTTCACACGGAAGAGTTTTACACGATTGAAGATTATGTTGGAGGAGCAGAAAGGATTGCTCCTAAGCCAAAAGAGACTGGATATGAGGAGTGGGTGTTTGCAGGTTGGTACAGCGATGAAAGCTGCAAGAAAGAGTATGCTTTGTCATCCGAAGCGAAGACGGGCAAGGCGTATGCCAAATTTGTGCCAGCAGAGCTTCTCAGTGTAAAGTGTCAGACCTTGGCGGGTACAACGGAGGATAGAGAAAATACCCAGCTTCGCCTGGTGTCTACCGTGGATAACCTGCAATATGAAAGCGTGGGATTTGATATTCAGATTGGCGAAAAGAAAATCCAATATAAAAGCCAAAAGGTATGTAAAGAGATTAAAGCGACGGAGACCAGTAACAGCAAGGTGGAATTCGACTGTACTCCCAAAGATTTCCATGCCATGGCAGACTGGTTTACTACAGTGACGATCATCAACATACAGAAGGATGCGTTTTCTACTGGGATATTTATCAATCCTTTCTGGACAACCATGGACGGTACCACCGTGTATGGCGTGAGCCGGTATGCCAGAGTGGAGGACAGCTACCTGAATATTGTCAATGTTCCGGTGAGACTGTATTCGGATGCACAGGCGGCAGCGGGATACCTTGAGGTAGGATATGACAAGGATATTTGCAGCTATGTGGGCGCAGAGAGCGGTAAGGGTTACGATATTGGCACAGTATTTAAAGAGATGGAAGCGGCAGAGAAAAACGGTGTTGTGTGCTGCGTGGGCAATGTGGAAAATATTGGGCAGAATGTGAAAACGGACGGTATGTATATCAATTTGAGATTCAAAGTGAGCGATTTGACAAAGCTTGAAAAAATGACATTTTCTGTATCGAAGGAACAGTTCTGTGACAAGGCAGAAAATGAGTTGAGAGACTTTGACGTATTCGATGTGGTATACCGGGGTATTGCAATAAATAAAAATCGGTAAAAAATTATCTTAAAGGAGGGCAAAGTCCATGAAAAGAAGGATATGGGGCAAAATTCTCAGTATGACGCTTTCTCTAATGCTCGTGCTGTCACTGGTGGCGATGCCGGATACGGTTTCGGCAGAAGGCGATACGGAAGCTTATGCGTATTACGGCGCAAACGGAGGTATAAAAGCTGCTTATGATTTAAATAGTCATTATCAAGTGGAAGATGTTACGTCACAGGATGAAGAAGGCGTGGAAGTGACATCCAAAAAATATACCCGTACCAGTGTAAATGCGGATGGTAATGGCTATGGTTATTCATCACAGGTATATTTTGGCATACATGATCAATTTAAGCTTACTTTTAAGGCAAAATTCAGCGACAATGCGGAACAATACCTCAACGTGACTTACGGAGAAAAGGAGATAGGCGACTCGAGAGCTGAAACCGGCGCAGCTACCGTCAAATTCTCTTTCGGCGTCAATGACGGAAAGAATAAACTTCAGATACAGTCTCAGGATGGCGGCTGGTTCTGGGGAGATAACAGCGGCGATAACAAATGGTATAATACCCAATATGTTGATTTTAATTCTGAGGAGGAGCATACCTACTCGATTGAAGTTAAGGATAATATTTTAACCATCCGTATTGACAATGGATATATGAACCGCTGTATGGTAAACGCGTTATATGGCAATGGCGGTTATGTGAGTATAGGCGCTAACAGAGCAGGCCTATATTTCTACGATGTTAAAATAGAGGATTTGGAGCAGTCAGATAAGGAGATGGTCTATCCGCGCAATGCGAATGGATCTGCCAGTATTAAAAGTGACCCTGTATCGGTGGATACATATTATGAGGTAGCTACCGACGAAAAAGGAAATAAATCATATACCAGAAATGCCAAAGCAGTAAGTGGCACATGGGTGGCTGGGGCGTTCCTTACACTCGGCAATTACAAGAATTTCCGGCTGGAATTTGATTTTGAGTATCCGAGTGTGAATAATGAGAAGGTGATGTGGATTAACATCGGGAATCTTCGGGAAAATGGCGTAACATCCCAATATGGCTCGAAGTTGCTGGGATTAAGAAGCAATAACACGGACAGTTACCTGGAGTTGGGCTCAGGAAAGTCAGGATGGGCAGCTACCTACAATGTATCGAAAATCAATTATCGTGGCGGTAGACTGAAAACAAACAGTGAATTGAGCGGCCATATAATTGTAACGGTTAAGGATAACCTTCTCACTGTGCAGCATGGCGAAAGCATAATGAACTATGAATTGACCGATCCCTATTACGGCGGATTTGTACAGCTTGGCGTTAACATGGCGGGAGTTAAGTTTTCCAACATAGAAATTGAAGAGCTTGCCGGGGTTGTCACACCGTTTACGACTTATTATACGGACTGTCTCGGCGCTTATCAGAAAATAGCCTACTCAGGTTCGTCAAATGACGGAGCGCTTACGGAGGTTCCTGCCGACCAGGATTGGAGTTATGATGGCAATACGCTCACTTATAAGCGCGATGCCAGCGGAAATGCTTTCAACAAAAAAATGTCGGTTGCATATTTACAGAAACAAACTTATGAAGAGTTTGAAATGAGCTTTGAATACAGAGCGCAATGGGGCGATGCGGTTTATGTCGGTTTCGGCGCAGAAATGGGTAAGAGCTGGATGGCGGACACACGCGTCTCTGGCGAGCGTAAATGGCAGCCAGACGCCAGCAATCACGTGGTAATGCTCAGACCGGCTGGTTGGGCCAGTTTTGCTCCCGGATCTTCTTATGTTGCAGGTACAGATTCAAATGATAACTGGTATTTTGACGGAGGATCGTTTAATGCAGAAGGTTCACTTTTTAGTTCGGCTGAGGAAATGGGAAGCTTTCACAAGGCAACCATCCGTGTAGAAAATGGAAAGGCAATGCTTGTTATAGACGGAAAGGTTCAGGGGATACGACAGCTCAGAGATGGCTATCAGGGCGGATATATTTACTTTGCTTCCAACAACTATGGCGCTTCCTTTCGAAACATTCAGGTAACCGCGCTTTCAGAGGATGACAGCCAGACGTATGATATAGAGGGGTTTACCGCTTACTATTCCGATAAGATTTCAAGCAATGACAGCGATAATCAGGCTCTTACGAAGGTTCCAGCCAGTAAGTATTGGAGCTATGACAGCGAAACAAAGACCGTAAGACGCAGTATTACCGCCAATGCGGTAGAGAATGATGGAAACGCTGATGTGTCTCCGTATAAAACGGAATGGTCACAGCTAACCTATAATATTAAAATGGGAGATAATTTTAGCGTTGAGTGTGATGTTACTTACGGTTACGACGCCTGGAATAGAGCTTATATCGGTATCGGCGGAGAAAATATGAACGCTGTCTTTATGCAGGAGGATGGCGGTATTGCCTCTCACCTCTATCCGGACTTTAGCACGCATAGAACAAGAATCAATCTTGCAGGTAATTTGTGGAGTGACAAACGTTATGCTTACGAATGGCGCACTGTGAGAGATGACGTGTTTAATAATAGAACCAACCATGTAAAGATTGTTGTCCAGAATCGTCTTATTAACTACTATGCCAATGACGAGCTTATGACGCAGTGGGCATTCCCGGAATGGTATAAAGGCGGATATGTTTACTTTGGTTCAAATTCAAGCGGCGCTTCGTTCTCCAATATAAAGATAAACGGAATTGACGCTATGGAAACGGTGAAGGATAAAGTGCTCAGTGGAAAGTCCGCGCTCTTTGTAGGCGATTCCATAAGCGTCGGCAATTCGGATTGTGCTATGGCTTATGCCTGGGGCGGAAGAATTGGCCGCAAGTATGGCATGGATTGGGTGAACAATTCACAGGGTGGTATTACGCTTGCCAGGAACGACAGCAATTCCGTTCTTACTAAGATAGAAGCGCCGCAAATTCAGGAAAAAAATTTCGATTATGTTATTATGGAAGGCGGTGTGAATGATGCATTGAAGAAGGTATCTGTCGGTGAAATCAGTTCTTCTTATGATAAAAAGGATTTTGATACTACAACAATGGCCGGTGCACTTGAATATGCGTTTGCCACAGTAACCGAGAGATGGCCGGAGGCGCATATAGGATTTATTGTAACCTTCCAAACGACATGGATTGGCAAGAGTGGAACCTCTCCGTATTACAATGTTGTGCGCACAATTTGCCAGAAGTGGAATGTTCCTTATCTTGACCTTAACGGTGAAACCGTGAAAGGGGTGCTTAAGGTTGGCGATGAGACGGATTCTTATTTAGCGGATGGGATTCATCCCAACGCTGACGGCTACGAGCTGCTGGTTGACAATTATATTGAAAATTGGATGCTCAACCTGAAGCAATGGGGCGGATTGAAGAATTATGCCCGCGGCGATTTTGACAGAAGCGGACAAACTGACGAGGCTGATATTGCAGCAATAAGGAGATACCTTGTTACTGGGGAATACGATGAATGTGATTTCAGTGAGCCAGATATCATGGGAGATTATGCATCGTTGACACCGGATCTTAATGGTGATACCGGATTTGACGTCCTGGATCTTATCCGCATAAAAAAAATAGAGGCAGAGGGATTCGGATTATAAGCAAGCTACAAAAATACAGGCTGGTACAGCCTGTATTTTTGTTATGCGGAAAATTTTTCGGGAAAAGAAATAAAATCCATATCAAATGGAAAGAGGAAAATAGTTCCATGGGCATAAAGAGGGAAGCATAGTATAATGGAAACATCAAAATAGTTTCAAAAAGCTGGGATGAGGAGGATGAAAGAGAATGAAGAAATGTTTTGTTGCGGTTTTGCTGACGCTGGCACTTGTGATCACAGATATGCAGCTGCCGGAGCCAAAGACTGGAAAAGTGTCAGCAGCAGAGGGTCTGGAAACGAAGACTCTTACGTTGGCTGATTTTGACGCATACTACACCGTAAATCTCAAAAAAACGGGTAACAGTATTGCTTCGGGAGCGAAACGGGGACATGGCTGGAGCGAAGCAGACGGGGTTATCACAGACAATAACGATGTCTGGTGGGTTGGCAACACGAACATGAATGAGGAGCTATCAGTACTTTGCTATAAGGCGAAAAAGTACAAGGATTTCACTATGACGGTTGAATTTAAGAATAACATGCGGGGAGGCTATAATGAGGATGGCTCAAAAAAGGATAACTGGGAAGTAAGATATGGCGCAATGATAGGATTTGGGGCCAAGGTGAATGAGGACGGAAGTCTCAGCGGCTGGTACGGCGACAGTACAGGAACCTGGTTCAAACCGGGGGATCCCAGAGTCATGTTCCTGAACGGAACCTTGATTTATAATGGCAAGAAGCATTCCGGAACAGATGGCCAGTGGGATACATGGTTTGGTACTGCTGAGAATAGTATCAGAAATGATAATTGGCATACCATGAAGCTGGAAGTAAAAGACGGGATCATGAAGATTTATGTGGACGATATTCAGGCATGGCCGGGTCAATCCTTTCAATATGGGGATTACTATGAAGACGGAGGTTATGTATTCCTGGCCTCCAATAATGGCGGAACACAGTTCCGGAATATTCAGCTCCAGGAGGAACGTAAGCTGGATCAGTTTTCCGGTTATTATTCGGAGGACATTACCTGTGGCAGCGAAAATGCGAAGGATCTGACAGCGGCTGATCCGTCGAAGTATTGGGCGGAGCAGGCTGGAAAGATTATAAGAAAGGATATATCATCTGAAATTAATGATGTGGAAGAAGGCGCGGTCTGTGACAATCTGCATATGGCGGAATTGTTTTTAAAGGAGCAGACCTATAAGGATTTTGAATTAAATGTGGATG
>CABQGZ010000024.1 GCA_902463835.1 uncultured Lachnospiraceae bacterium | reverse complement strand
TCTCTGTAGTGCCATTCTTCACAGAAATAACAACATTGGAGTCATGAGTAACCTGCGGACGGCCTGCTTTAATATTGCAGAACTGAGCGCCGGTACCGAACCGAGTTGATACCCAGTCATGGTAGGGAGATACGAACAGACCGCCCCAGCCGCCTGCTTCATCTACATACAGTGCGGAATACTGGTCTCCGGAAGTCCAATCGCCAGTCCATCCTGTTACAGACGGGCCGTTGTAGCTGCTTACTACAATCAAGGTTAATTCAGATTTTCCGTTAAAGATGTCTGCATCTTCAACTGTCAGTGCATTCTTTGTTCCGTCAAATACAATTGCGGGAACGTCATTCTCATTGGTGCCAAGTGTCGGAGCAGTATCATTCCCTTTTACGGTAAGAGTTGCATCCGTAAGTCCCTGGTTCTCCCATTTCTCTACGGTTACGCCATCCGCACTAAAGGTAAGACCGCGGTCTGCTGCGAACCACATATTAAGACCATTCATCGGGATCTCGCTCTTCTCCTGCAGCGTTACCTCGCCCCACTTGGCGCCACTCTGCCAGGACTGTCCCGACTCGTCATACCACATAATAATATCCTGACGAACGCCGTCTGCGTTGGCATCATTGATCTGAACATCAAAACCAATCTTCATCTCTGCGGAAGGCTCTACATGCTTGAACGGAATCTTTGCTTCGATTACATATCCGTTGCCTGTCTCCTTCGCATAGGATTCAAAACCATCCTTGATGCCAGTTCCGTTGAAGGTCTGCTGATTCTTATAGCTGATCCGGTACTGACCCATTCCAGCCTGATAAGAGCTTGCCTTGCAGTTGGTCTCATCTACAAATATCTCGATAGAATCTTTCTCGTGAGCATTGCTGCTGTCTGCATTCAGAACGGGATCGTCTACCTCGACACGTACATACAGGTTGTCTTCATCCCACAGTACCTTTGCAAGACCAGAAGCAGGGCCGTCCTTCATGCTCAGGTGCTTCTCAAGTACCTGAGAGGGTGCGCTGTTCCAAATAGCATCACTGGTATCTCCACCAAGCTTCGGTGTGCCGTAAGCGGCAAGTCCGTTTCCGGGGGTAACCATATTCAGTACACGTACCTTAGCATCGGAGGTACTGTCAATAGCACTTTCGTCACCAACCGGTGTAACAGAAAGAACATAGGTACCAGGAGTCTTGGGTGCTTTCATAGAAGCACTGTCGCCAAGAACCATGGACTGCTTCGGATCATTTTCATCGAATGCAGATAATCCGGACTCAGCCAGCCAAATCTTGTAGCCTGCGTCATTCAGAGCTTCTGCAAATTCGATCAATCCTTCCGGAGAAACCGTTAAATTTCTGGGAAGCAGCTGATTTGCTTTTGTAACTCTGGTAGAGAAGGTAACTGTTTTCTCTACAGCGGTTGTACCAATCGGTGTTGCTTCTAATGTCCAGGTGTTTGCTGTATTAACTGCATAACCATTTTTGATCTTACGGCCATTCAGAGTAAAGGAATAGTTATCGGTATCCAGCTCTAAAACAAGAGGTTTCATCTGAGATACAGAATATTCCTGGCCTTCTGCCACATTAACCAAATCCTTCTTCTCACCTACATATACGGTAAAATCAGAAGCGTCAGAAACAGAGCCGTCTGCATATACAATATACAGCTTGTACTCGCCAGTTTCTGCAGGAGTTACGATGGTTGTCTCGTTACCTGCTGCCTTGGTCATAGTCGATCCTGCCACAAATTCTGTGGTTCCTGCCGGAGCCAGCCAAACCGTATCGTCAGCCGCCAACAGACCTCTGCGGTTCAGGCTCTCACCAGCGGGCATACGCACGTTAGATGCCAACTCATAGTAGGAATCCGGCATAACGTCTTTGCCAGTCAGGTAGGTGTATTCATTCTCCAGACCGGAATTCAGAACAACATTGTTGCCTGCCTTCGGCCAGATGCAGTTAGCGTTTACATACTGATCCAGAGAACAGTTCGGAGCAGTCGTCTCAGAACGGCTGGAATTGGAGAAACCGTTGGTTACGATCAAGTCGTGTTTTCTTCTCCAGTTGTTCATTTCGTATACATTACGAAGCGTGTTTGTGATAACGTTGCTGTCAAATAAAATGTAAGCACTTCCTTCGTCCGGATGGAAGCCGTTGATCCAACGACCTTCGTTCACCCAGGAGGGAGTTTCGCGGTAAACGTTTATATAGTTTCCACTAAACTCGGAATACTGGGAATAATCCGTACCGCCCGGGGTTCCGTCACCCTGCTGACCCAGCGTATAGATACCGCCGCAGTCCTGCAGGATAGAAGCGTAATCCTCAATACGATTGTAATTTACATGGTTGTTTCTGGAGGTGGTGGAGGGGATTCCCGGAAGCTGAGAATCAGATCCGGTCTCACCGTCAAAGTTACACCAGCCCCAGCCGATGCTCATACCACTGTAAGCACATTTGTAAATGAAGTTATGTTCAATCCACATATTCTGGGTATAGAATGTGGTAATCGGGGAGTTGCCCGGGAAGAAATAGCAGTTCTCCGGCAGATAGTTGTTCCGGATAAAGATATTCTTCGGCACTGCTTCTGTTCCGTTCTGGAACTTCTCCTTATCGGGACCAGCATTGTTGCTGCTGCTTCCGCCTACCCAGTGAATCTCCGTATCATTCTCATAAATATGCTGGGGATGACCAACCACGATACCTGCGCCGCCGGTGTAACCGATCAGATTTCCCGTCACTGTGATGTCATACACATCATTTTCCAGATGAAGTCCCAGATAACCGGTATTCTTAATCTCACCGTTTAAAATGGCAATATCATGCGCAGAGGTTACATGAACAGCAGCTGCGGGAACATCATAGGAACGATACATATCGTTATGCCAGTTTCCACTTGCAAATTTGTTCATAACCGTGGCTGCCTGTACGGTAGCATTTCCGCGGGAGCCATCTACATCCTCCAGTGTCCAGTCGCAGTTTGCAAAGGACAGGCCGTCAAAGGTGATATGCTGTGCATAGTCTTTCTTCGGGGTAGAACCCTTAACATCCACTAAGGTATTAAGCTCTGGAACAACCACCTCAGCCTTGCTCATATCCTCGCCTGCACGCGGAATATAGTACAGGGTGTCGCCCGCCTGGTCGAAGTAGAACTCGCCAGCCTTGCTAAGCCACTCGAATACGTTCCACACCTGCTGGTTTCCGCTGGGATTGTAATTACAGCTCCAGCTAGGCTGCTGTGCGATTGCAGCATAAGGCATCGAGAAGTTTACCTGTGTGTTGCCATCCGCATCCTCTTCCAGGGTGCTTGCGGTGATGATAGCAGTCACCCATTTAGACTGGGTCACCAGCTCAATGTTCTGCGGGTTTTTGGTATCTGCAGGCAAAAAGCCCTTTTCAAACACGTTACCGCTCTTTATGTTGTTTTTTGAGATCCATGCCCAATCTGCCTGACCCTTTGTAATGCTGTAGCTTCCCACAGATTTCATTGGTCTTTTGGTCTTCATGGTCATGCTGGCACGTTGACCATTTACATAAATTGCACGCACTCTGTCATCGCGCTTAAAGGTTGTCTTATACGCCGTAAGCCCGTCCTGTAACCAGTCAACCTCTTCCGCCTCTACCCACTCACTTTCAAGCAAGGGGCCGCCGCTGATAACGGGGGCAGCGCCTTTAGCCGCCTCGTAGTAAATTGTGCAGTTTTCATTGCCGGAATCTGTTTCGTCAAAGGTAAGCGTATCCTCCAACGCATAGAAGCCGTCTGCGATCTCGACAACGATATCTCCCTTTGTCTTGTCGAGCTTTTTGACTTCTTCTTTTGCTCTCTCGATCGAAGCAAAAGGCTTGGCGGCAGAGCCATCCCCGCTGCCGTCGTTTCCAGTGGGAGCCACATACAGATGATGCGCGATCTCACGAGGAGCTTCGGATCCCGCATCACCTGTGGGCGCTGCCATAGCTGAGAAGCTTCCCATCAACAGCATCGCCGCCATGATTCCACTAAGAATTCTCTTCATCTTCCTTTTCATGTTTTGTTTCTCTCCTTTCTTTTTTCCTCTTTTGATAGGTACATTTAGTTTATCACATCTGCTGGTTAATACGAATGTATGTATCGCTCCTGTCTTTGTATTAATTTTACCAGGATAGCCCTTTATAGAGAACGTATGGGAAACGTACGCCGCCGGGCGCACCACCAAAAAAAGACACGCGATAAAATGACATCGCATGCCTTTTTCTTTTTGTATTAGTCTATAGTGTCACAATTACCCCGTCTTCATCCCACAGATCATGCCAGTCCTTGGCGCCTTCCCACAGGAACACCTGGCCTTTCACCAGACGGTTGCCACACTCTAACGTCTTGATGCGCTCCATTTCCTCCTCGGTCAGGGGATCCTCCGTCATGCTCCTCAGATTGCTCACATACTCCATCTCATGTACGGAGAACGGAATGGGAATCTGTCCTCTCTGGTGCGCCCACTTCAATGCGATCAATGCCGGATGCACACCGTGCGCCTTGGCAATCTCCTGCATCACAGGCGTCTGAAGATCCGCCACATCCTCCGGGAACATATCGCGCTCCGGTCTCTGGGGGGAACCCAGTGGCATGAAGCCCACCGGCTGAATTCCATGAGCCACCAGGTAGTCGAAGAGCTCCTGCTGCTGGAAGCAGGGATGCAGCTCCATCTCGCAGGCCACCGGTAAAATCTTCATCAACGGCAGCACTGCCTCAAGCTTCGGTATGGTCATATTGGAGATACCGATATGGCGGATCAAGCCTTTTTCCACCAGGTCTTCACACTGCCGATAGGTACTTATAAATTCCTCCACGGAGAAGGGTTTGGAGTCGGGATTCCTGGAATCTCCGTCACACCCCGGCGCATGATAGTTGGGGAAGGGCCAGTGGATAAAAAAGAGATCAATGTAGCTGCACTGCAGATCCGCAATGCTCTTCCTACAGGACTCCTCCACACGCTCATGCATATCATTCCAGACCTTGGTGGTGATATAGAGTTCCTTCCGCTCTACTACGCCCTCTGCAAAAGCAGCCGCGAACACCTCACCGATCTGGTCTTCATTCCCATAGCAGGCGGCGCAGTCAAACATGCGGTAACCGCAGCGGATCGCTCCCGCCACTGCATTGGACACCTGCTCTGGTGTAAAACGGTCGGAACCAAAGGTTCCCATTCCCACACAGGGGATTTTCTCCCCGGTGTAGAGCTTCATTTTCGGCACATCTGCCGGATTAATAAATTCTGCCATGTTCTTTGCTCCTTCTTTTTTTCTATTCTATTTTTGTAATTTCAACCTCAGACAAGATCCGTTCCATATCCTCCATCACAAAGAAGCCTGTCTCCTTGCGCAGCGCGGCTGCTGCTGAAACAGCGCTTGCCAGACGCAGTGTCTCCGGTACGGAGAGTCCCTGACTCATTCCCAGCGCGAAGCCTGCGATCATGGAGTCGCCGCAGCCCACTGTGTTGACAGCATCAATCTTTGGCACCTTCGCCCGGTAAGTCCCTTCCTGGCACACCACGAAGGATCCTTCGCTTCCCAGGGAAACCGCCACCAGCTCCACGCCGCTTTTATGAACCTCCCTTGCGGCCTCCACCATATCCTCCAGCCTATCGCAATCTTTTCCGGTGAGCATTCGTATCTCATCCAGATTCGGTTTGATCATGGTAGGACAAGCTTCAATTCCCATTTCCAAAAGCTTTCCACTGGTGTCAAGGATCACTTTTTTTCCTGCATCCCTGCAGACCTTCACCAGCTGCTGATAAGCCCTCCCATCCAAGCCTTTTGGCACACTGCCGGACATGGCGACCACGTCCGCCTCCTTCACCAGATCCTGAAATTTTTCCAGAAAACACAGGAAATCATGTTCAGACACCGTGAAGCCTGGTTCCAAAAATTCCGTCTGGGTCTGATTTTTTTCATCCCATATATTGATACAGGAACGGCTCTCCGCCGCCAGGTGATAGAAGGCGCTTTGGATTCCGAAGGGCTGTAATGCCTCCTCGATATAATCCCCCGCATGGCCGCCTGCAAATCCGGTGGCTACCACCCTGGCTCCCGCGATGGCCGCAGGCTTTGAGACATTCAATCCTTTTCCTCCGGGTGTATAGGCGCACTCCTTCACCCGATTGACCTGTCCTGTCCCAAATTTCTCCACTACATAACGCTTGTCAATGGCTGCGTTTAACGTAACTGTCAGTATCATTTTCTCTACTCCTCAGTCATCAGCAATATTTTCCCCTTCACCTGGCCCGGCGTCTTGAAGAGCTGGAAGGCCTCCTGGGCCTGGCTTAAGGGCATCTTCTTGTAGATGAAGCCCGGGTCGAACTTCAGCTGTCCCGTTGCGAAATAGTGGGCCGTCAGCTCCCACTCCTTTCCCGGGAAGGGAGAGCTGTAGGACATCCAGGATCCGGTCAGCTTGAACTCCTTCCGGTTCATGTTCTCCCACATGGCCGGCGTAAAGGTCAGATCCACATGGGGTGTTCCGATAAAGCAGACATGGGCTTTGTTGGCCGCCAGTTCAAAAGCCATATACATGGTGGGCGCCTGTCCGGCTGTCTCGTACACGTAATCATAGCCTTTGCCGCCTGTGAGAGCCATGGCTTTCTCCATGTAATCATCTTCCGTAGTCAGAATCACCTCATCCGCGCCCAGACGCTTTGCCAATTCCAGCCGTTCCCTGCTGATGTCGAACACCACCACCTTTTTCGAGCCAAAAATCTTGGCCCACTGCATGGTAAACATGCCGATGGTTCCTCCGCCTAAGACCGCCACATACCGACCGCCCTGATAATCGTTCAGCAAAAGACCGTGAAGAGCGACGGTAGAAGGCTCAAACATGGCTCCCTGCTCATAAGAAATGCTGGGATCAAAGACTACCGCGTTCTGTTCCGGCAAAACCACATAGTCCGCATTGCTGCCCTGTTGTCTGGAACCGATAAAGCTGTAATGCTTGCACAAGGAGAAATTCCCGTTCTGGCAGTCATCACACTTCATACAGGGAAGCAGCGGCGCTCCGCTCACCCGGTCGCCGATCTTCACCTTCGTGACGCCTTCCCCCACTTCCACCACGTCCCCGGAAAATTCATGTCCCAGCACAATGGGGTAGAAATGAACCCCGTTGTGCAGTACCCGGGGGATATCGGAACCGCAGATGCCGGATGCTTTCACCCGCACCTTCACCTGGCCCGGACCGGGCGTAGGCTCCTCATAATCCAGATATTGTACATCTTCGTTTGCGCATACAACTGCTGCTTTCATGGCTGCCGCCTCCTTCTATCTCTTTTGCATGGTATCCCGAAGCTGCCGATACAGCTCCAGATACGTCTCATAATTTTTATCATATACGTGTCGTACTTCCGCATTGGACTGGTGGAAACGCTTGTCCCGGACAGTCAGCCCCACCGCCTCCTCAAAGCTTTCATACATTCCAGTCCCTACCCCCGCCAGTATGGCCGCTCCCAGTGTGGTGGCCGTATCGGAGGAGGGCACCACTATGGGTTTTCCGATAATATCCGACTTGATCTGGGTCCACAGCAGGGAATTGGCGGAACCGCCCATGGCACGAAGTACCTGTACCTTAGCCCCGACCTGCTCCGCGATTTCCAGATTGTGGCGCAGAGAAAAGGCAACGCCCTCCATAGCTGACCGGATAAAGTGACCCTTTGTCTTGGAAAAATCCAATCCATAGAACACACCCTTGGCCCGGGAATCCCAGATGGGCGAGCGCTCCCCGGACATATAGGGCAGGAATACCATGCCGCCGCTTCCGGGCTCCACAGCTTCCGCCAGCACATTCATCTGTTCCAGAGAGCTTCTCCCTGTCTGCTTTTCCTGCTGCCGCTCGTAAGCTCCAAATTCCTTTTCCAGCCAGCGCATGACGCCTCCGCCGCCGGTAGTGCCGCCCTGGAGCAGCCATTTTCCGGGAACTACATGGCAGCTTAGGATCAGCCTGGGATCCGCCAGACAAGTGTCCATGCAGATGCTCATGCCCCCTGCCTGGCCCCCCTGTTCCTGGGTCTCCCCGCTTTGAATAACGCCGGCTCCCAGTGTTCCGCAGGCAGCGTCCAGTCCGCCGGCCACCACCGGAGTCCCTTCGGCAAGCCCACACGCTTCGGACGCGCCCTTTGTCACCTGACCGATCACCTCATGACAGGGATGAATCTCCGGCAGCAGCTCCGCCGGAATGCCCAACTGCTCACACATATATGTATCCCACTGCCCGGTGCGTATGTCAAAGCAGTGAAGCCCGTATCCCTGGGAGGGATCCTGGGTCATGACCCCGGTCAGCTGATAAGCGATATAACTGTTGGACTGAAGAATCTTATGTATCCGGCCAAAAATCTCCGGCTTATACTGTCTGTACCATAAAATCTTCGCTGTGGAATAGGAGGGCTGCAGGGAATTCCCGGCCAGAGCGAAGATGTTCTGGCTCCCAACGGTATCATTCAACCGGTCACAGATTGCCCCGGCTCTGGTATCCATCCAGATGGGAGTGTTTGCCAGCACATTTCCGTCTCGATCCACGGGAATCGCAGACCAGCTCTGACCGTCGATTCCAACTCCCGCAATGTCCTCCGGCCGTATATCTCCTTTTTTCAGCGTAGCCTTTATGGCGCCGCACACCGCCCGCCACCATTCCTCCGGGTTCTGCTCCGCCCAGCCCGCCTTGGGATAGTAGACCTTATAGTCCCCGCTGGCCGTGGCCATCACCGCTCCTTCTCTGTCAAATACTGCGATCTTGCAGGCGCTGGTTCCAATATCAATTCCTAATAGATAACGTTTCATGTCACTACCCTCATTCACGGAAGCTTTCTTACGGATCTTCCGTCCATGAATTCCGTCGCCAGATGTATCGTCTCCCACGCACTCTCTAACTCTTCTTTCTCCAGCCGTTTCAGCAGCAGTTCCGCCGCCTTCTTGCCAATTTCCTGGGTAGGCTGGGACACAATGGAAAGTCTGGGCATGCTTGCTTTGGCAAACTCCACGTTGTCAAAGCCGATGATAGACAATTCCTCCGGAACCTTTCTATTCAACTCGTTCACCTGTATCATGGCTCCCACTGTCATTTCATAGTTGGATACAAAGACAGCCGTCATGTCCGGATTCTTTTCCACCAGCTGTTTCAGCGCCTCTGTGCCGCCGCTTATGGTGTAATCTCCCCGCGCCACCAGATCATCGGTGACCGGTATGCCAGCCTCCTGCAATGCCAGCACGTATCCCTTGAGACGTTCCTCTGCGGTATAGACCCCTTCGGGCCCCGCCAGAATACCGATCTTCTTATGTCCGGCTTCCACCAGCCGCTGTACGGCATTCTTTGCAGCTCCCTCGTTGTCCACCAGCACGCAGTCGCAGTCAATCTCTTCCAGCCTCCGGTCGATGAGAATCACTGGTTTCTCCGCCCGGATAAAATTCTGAAGATACGTCCCCTTCTTCCCGGAGGGCATCAGGATCAGACCGTCCACCCGGCGATGGAGCAGGAATTCCACTGCCTCCTCCTCCCGCTTTTCATCTGTCCGGCAGTCACAGATCATAGTGGCATATCCGTGTCCCCGCAGAATATCCTCCACCTCCGTGATAATCTCCGCACAGAAAATGTTGTTCAGCTCCGGGATGATGATCCCGATGACCTTGGTTCGGTTTGTCTTTAATCCCCGGGCCACCTCATTCACCTCGAAGTGAAGCTCCTGTATCGCCTGCTCGATCTTGACCCTGTTTTTCTCCCGCACGTTTCCGCCGTTCAGATAGGAGGAGATTGTCGCCAATCCAAGCCCCGTCGCTTTCGCAATATCTTTCATTGTCGCTGCCATATACTTCGCTCCTATCTCGCCTTATCTTTGCAGCCGCACACCTGTATGCGCCCTTTTACAAGTTCCTTTACCGCTTCCATTCCCACAATTCCCAGCTTCTTGGGATCGAAGGTATCCGGGTGCTCCGCCAGCAGCTTCTTCCCCGCACCTGTGTAAGCCACCCGAAGCTCCGTAGCAAAATTCACCTTGCACATGCCCCGCTGCACGCATTCTTTTACATCCTCATCACTGAGTCCGGATGCGCCGTGAAGTACCAGCGGCACAGATACCACCTCCTTGATGGCCGAGATCCGTTCCTTATCCAGCACCGGCGTTCCCGCATAGAATCCGTGGGCGGTTCCGATGGCGATGGCCAGGGAGGATACCCCTGTCCGTTCCACGAACTCTTTTGCCTCCCGGGGATCTGTATTGGTATCCGCATCGGCTTCCAGATCGTCCTCCTTACCGCCTACCTTGCCAAGCTCCGCTTCCACCGGAATCCCACATGCCCGGGCCACATCCGCCACCTTTTTCGTGACAGCGATGTTGTCCTCAAAGCTTTCATGGGAACCGTCGATCATGACAGATGTATAGCCGGCTTTGATGGCCTGGACCGCCAGTTCAAAGCTGTTGCCGTGATCCAGATGAAGACAGACTGGAACGGATGCTTTCTTTGCCTCCGCGGCCACGATAGCTGCATAAGTCTCCAGTTTTCCGTATTTTACTGTGGAAGGTGTCGTCTGCAGCATCACCGGCGCACGCATTTCCTCCGCAGCAGCAATGACGGCCTTTACCATCTCCATATCTTCCACATTGAACGCACCTACGGCGTACCCGCCCTTCTGGGCATCCAGCAACATTTGTTCTGATGTGACCAATGGCATATGTATGTCCTCCTTTTTTAAAACCGAAACGTTTCGGTTTTGATTTAAAATAAGAATATACCATTTCAGAAAAAATGTCAAGGCGCAGAATGAAAATATTTTTCTCATTCTGCGCCAGATTTTTATCTTACTTCATAATTCTTTTTTTCGCAACATTACTTCTACGCTTCGTTCTGATGCAAAGCATTGTATCGGGCAAAAATCTCTTCTGCACTTTCGTCCGGATATTGACTGATTAGGTCATAGAATGGCTGAATGACTGACATCTCCTCCTCCAGATCATCGGCGGCATCAGACACAGATTTTCCCTTTTGCCATTTTTTCTGTAATTGGGAAGTAACCTTTAACCACTCGCCCTCCGCCCGGCCTTCCGCTCTTTCATCCTCAAACATTCTGGTTATATTGTACTTGAATGCCATATCATCATCTCCATTTCTGGCCCATTCCAGAATTTCCTTCACCAAAGATTTCTTATCCTCACTAACTGTTAAAAGAATATTCTTTACCCAGTTTTCAAACTCCTCAATCTCCTGATTTCCCAGTTCTCTTACTCTCCGGTAAGCAGTCCGCACCGCATTGGCTAACTCCGATCTCTTGCGAAATTTATCACAATACATGATATTATCAAGCATCGTGTTGGTGGTCAAGATATAGTCCTCCTGAATCTCATTGAGATCCACCAGGTAATATTCCAGGTTCAGCACATATTCACCAAAAAGCTCTCCCTGCATCTGATAATCTCGAAACCTCCGTGCTGCTGTCCAGGTATCAGCGCCATTGTAAAATACAATAGGTACAACCGCCGGAAGCTGGAAGTCCGCGCGCTCCCGCTCATTCTTGGGCGTATTCATAAAATAGCGGTACAAGATATCCATCACATACATTACTATGCGAAATATCATTGTATAGTCCACACTGGACTGCAGTTCCTGAAGAATAAATGCATACAGCTTTTTTCTGCTGCCAAGTGTGATCTCATAGACAAGATCCGCTTCTTTCCCCTCATAATCCTTGCTGATGAATTCCTTATCACAGGAGCGCAGCTGGGTTACATCCAAGTCCATTGCCCATGAAGCCTTCACGTATTTCTGCAGGAAATGCAAAAATTCTTTCGGTTTTCCCAGATCTTTCTTATACCCTTTGTCATGTGGATTATTTACGGGCTTTTTCTCTTCCGATTTTACTGTATGTACTTCTTCCCCTTGGACTTTACCAAATAATTCTGGTTCTGTTATGCTTACTTTTTGTTCCATATTCCTGATTTCCTTTCTGTTGCTCACAGGAAAAAGATCATCTTCCTGCTACCTTTAATTATCAATCTTCTAAGTGCGGGATCGGATGAAAAGAATGTTGAATTTGCTTATTCATTTTAGGAACAAAAATTTTACTGAATCTATATGCATTCTACCATAAGTTGCGTATAGGGGCAATCTTTTTTTCATAACAAAACTTTTGTAACAGAACTCGTATCGCATGATTTTTTACCCTCTGGGTATACTATTCTAAATCTGCCGAAAGGAACACCCCAATTACATGAAACCACGATCAATTATCCCACCAAACAGCCGGTTGAAGCACAAGACCATTGGCTTTTCCTTTTTCTATCTTATATGGCTGTTCTCCTTCCTGTCACTGATGGGATGGCTGTGGGAGGTGTGCCTCTATCTGGTCAGAGACCACCGGTTTGTCAATCGCGGCATACTCTCCGGTCCCTGGCTGCCCATCTACGGAGCAGGGGGACTCTTTCTGTATTTCCTGCTGTATCGCCTGAAAAAGCATCCTCTGTGGGTATTCCTGCTGGCCGCGGCAGTCTGTTCTGCACTGGAGTACTTTTGCAGCTGGTTTTTAGAACAGCTCTGGGACATCCGCTGGTGGGACTATTCCGGTTTTTGGGGGAATCTGAACGGGCGGATCTGCCTGCTTGGAAGCATTTTATTTGGCGCAGGCGCTCTGCTCATGATTTACCTTTTTATTCCATGGTTCGAAAAAATTTACGAAAAAATACCGCCTCGCATCCGCAAGACGGTTGGATTCCTTCTTCTTTTTTTGTTCCTGGCCGATGCCGCTTACGCGGCAGCAATACCTAATACAGGTTCTGGCGTGACGTATTGACACGCCGTTCTCATTTGTTCAGATACTGCATGATCCCCATATGTATCGCCCCAGCCACCTTCGCCTGATACTCCGGGGAAGTCAACAGCTCCGCCTCCTGCCCATTGCTCAGAAAGCCACATTCTACAATAACTGTAGGCGTAGGCGTGCGCTTCAGCAGATAATAACTCTCGTTGGCCTTGGCTGTCCGGTGATTTTCCTTGTCCAGACGCTCAATCATGCTGGCCTGTATCATATCCGCCAGCTCTTTGCCTTCCGGCGACTTGCCATAATAGAAGACCTGGGCTCCTTTTACATACTCCTCCGGATAACTGTTCTGATGGATACTGACGGTAAATACCGGCATTGCCTCCGTGATGATCTCGCAGCGCTTCCGCATATCCTCCGCCTTCTTGTTCTTTGCCCCTTTGGAGTGAAGAGCATCGTCATCTGTACGGGTCATTACCACTTCAATCCCCTCCGCCTCCAGCAGCGCTTTCAACCGCAGGGCAATCTGAAGATTCAGCGTCTTTTCTTCCGCTTTGTTGATCCCCACCTTGCCTGGATCCGAACCGCCGTGGCCGGCATCAATGACAATGCAGGTCTTATCTTCCCTGGAGGCCCGCAGGCTATCCACAATGACTGCCCCTTCCTTCGCAAATATACACGCTGCCAGCAACAGAACTGCAGCCATGAGAATCTCCATTTTCTTCTTCACCAAAAAGTGCTCCCACCAGAAATACCTTGTTATAGGATATGCGGGGGATAGAGGCGTATATGTCATGAATTACGTAAAGATCACGCCATTGACGTTCAGCCCACGCCATTCGCAAAAACGCACCTACGGTGCTTCCCGTTGCTTCGCAACTCCTTTTGCTCATAACCCGGCGTTCCCTCAGCCGATATTCACAGTGTAAAATTCGTGCGAGCACGATTTTCCACTGTAAATATCGGCTGGCTGAACTGTTACACTAGTTTACGTATTTGATCACAAGATCCCAGATACTGTTTTTCTCCAGGCCCAGCTTCCAGAAGGCGGCTCCCGCCAGGTTCTTCTCCCGCATCAGCTGCAGCCGGAGCTCCATGGACTTCTCATCCTCCAGCCAGATCTTATACGTCTTCCCCTGGTATTCATACTCTGCGTAATGCTGGCCGTCTTCTTCGGACCATACCTTTTCCGCTGCGTTGATGGCAATCCGGTTCTCCGCTTCCTTCATGCTGACAGCCGTGCTGTCAACCGTATAGGGTACATAATCCTCCGCAGCTGCCTCCGCCTCGGAGACCTCATCGCCCTTGGGCGTACACTCCCATACCCTGGTGTAGAACGGCATGCCCAGAATAATCTGTTCCGCCGGAACCTCCTTCAGGGTGTTTTCCACGCCTTCTGTCACCCAGCCAATGGAGGCCACAGAGCCCTCCTGGGAGCCTTTGTAATGCTCGTCATAGCCCATGATCACCACGTAATCGGCAAAGAGCGCCTGCTCAGCCCGGTTATAAAAGCTGGTATAGGCTGTGGGAACGTAGTTGTCCACAGACAGCACGATTCCATTGTTCCTGCACTTGATGGACAGCTCCCGGATAAACTGCACATAGGAATCTCCCACACTTGCATCCAGCGCTTCAAAATCTAGATTGATACCATCCAGATCATATTCAATGGCCGCCGCGATAATCTGATTCGCCAGATAATCCCGGGTGGAGGTGTGAGTCAGAACCTCCGCGCTGCTGGCCTCCGGGTTCTCCAGATTGCTGAACAGACCCCATACAGCCACCCCGTTCTGATGACAGTAATTTACATATTTCGTGCTGGCCAAAGACTTGATATTCCCCTTGTTATCATTCAGATAAAACCAGGTAGGAGACACCACATTGATCCCTTTTGTATTCTGCAATACATTGCTGATCTGTCCGTTGGTATCCTGATTTGTAACCTGGTGCCACACCATATTGATCCTTCCATTTTTCAGCTGGTGGGTAAACTGCGGCTCCTCGAAAGCCCGGCTGATGGTCTCGTTCTGTATCTGCCCCAATGTCTTATTCTTCAGATATCCGATCATACCATCCTCTGTGCTGACCTTACTCCACTCCTCCATGGCTTCCACCACAGTCACCTTCGTGCCCTTTGCCAGATCCGCAACGATAGGGCTCTTGATCCCGCCCTTTTCCCGGATCTGTGTATCCTTCTTCACCGTACCTCTTGACACCTCCCCCCACCTGCTGGTGAGCAGAAGCCGGCTCGGCTGCTCATAAACCGCAAACTCAATATTCGTATATTTCTGTACAAAATCCACCGCCAGATACATGGTCTTCCCATCCACCCGGACAATGGTATAATTCTCCGCATGCTCCTCCCTGGTAATCACATACGTGTTACTTCCCGCATTGACGGATATCACATCAGTCGGTGTGGTATACCGCATAATATTCTCATTCTCATCCCAGTAAAAACGACCGTTCAGGTATTCCCGAACAAAGTCATACGTCAGATAAGCATGTCCTTCCATATATTTACATATCTCCCCGGTGATCTCTCCGTCCAAAACAATGGCCATATCATCCGCCTGGGAAACCTTATAATACGCATTCACATCCACCCGATCCTTCGTGGGGATATATCTCTGTATCACCGCAGTCCCTACTGCAATCAACCCCACCACAATAACAAATATAACCGCCACGATCACTGGCATAACTTTTTTTCTCATGTGCTTTCCGCTCCTCCTGCTGCGTCTCTATCCCTTGAAACCAAATGGCTACCACCTGTCCCCGGCAAGGTCAGTATAGCATAGATTTTTTGATTCTGCTACTAAATTCATAACGCTATTTTTATCTTTTTCATTATACCCCTTTTTTCCCTTACGCACAACACCAGAA
>CABQGZ010000023.1 GCA_902463835.1 uncultured Lachnospiraceae bacterium | reverse complement strand
CTTGCAGGAATTCAGCCCCGGTGAAAAGGTGTCCTAAACCTACCGCCAAAACAGCCCCAGTGAAAGATACATGCCCATACTCAGACCCTTGCAAAACGTCGGCACTTAGCAAGCGGGCTATGAAAATAGCCTGCGCGCTTAGTGTCCGCTACGTTTTGGACGGAGCGAGAGCGCGTCTGATATGGGCATGTATCTTTCGCTGGGGCGGAACTTATCGCTATATTAGGACACCTTTTCATCGGGGCGTCACTTCGTCAATTTCATCGTAAACTATGCGCCTGCCCAAGCGGCGTCCCTTTGCCGCAAATGAAATCTCGCCTTCCTGCGTCAAACCCTCATTTACGAAAGAACTTCTGCCAGTATCCCATGACAAATATGATGAGCACGATCACCGGCAGCACGTAGGATACATAGATCCGGGACCATTTTGGGAACTTTAAGCCCACCCCGGCATCTGCCTCCTGAGTGAATTTCTTCCATCCCCATCCATAACGGCTGGTACAGAACAAAAGATACAGCAGGCTTCCGATGGGAAGCAGGTTGTTGGAGATAATAAAGTCCTCCAGATCCTGTATGGTGCTTCCGGCGCCCAGAGGCTGGAAACCGCTCCACAGATTAAAGCCCAGAGCACATGGAATACTCAACACCGCAATTGCGATGCCGTTCACCAGAGATGCCTTCTTTCTGCTAAGCTTCCATAGATCCACAGAAAAGCTGATGATATTTTCAAACACCGCAATAATCGTGGACAAGGCGGCAAAGCTCATAAAAAGGAAAAACAGAATCCCCCACAGCCTTCCTGCAGCCATCTGGTTGAAGATATTGGGCAGCGTCACAAATACCAGCCCCGGCCCCTCTCCCGGATTCACCTGGAATGCAAAGCAAGCAGGGAATATGATAAGTCCTGCCAGAAAAGCCACCACCGTATCCAACACACAGATATGGACGGCCTCTCCGGTCAAGGTCCGTGACTTGTCTATGTAGCTTCCGAATATAGCCATGGCCCCGATGCCAAGACTCAAGGTGAAGAATGCTTGTCCCATCGCCGCATAGATCACCTCGCCCACACCATTTTCCACGATCTTTCCAAAGTCAGGAATCAGATAAAACGCCAGTCCGTCTGCGGCGCCGGGCAGCGTTGCGCTGCGGATGCACAGCACCAGAAGTATCACAAAGAGCAGGCTCATCATCCATTTGGTGATGCGCTCCACCCCCTTTCGAAGTCCCATGCTGCACACCAAAAATCCCAGCGCAACCACCACCAGCATACCGGTCATCATACTGGAGGGGGAGGCAAGCATCCCATTGAAGATACCGCCGATTTCCTCCGTTGTTCTTCCCTCAAATTCTCCCATCAGCATCTTCTTCACATAGATCAACATCCAGCCGCCTACCGTTGTGTAGAACATCATCAAAAGATAATTTCCGGCGATAGCCAGGTAACTGGTCAGATGCCATTTGCTGCCTTCGGGCTCCAGCACGTGGAAGCTTCTGGCAGCCGACCGCTGACTGGCTCTGCCAACCGACAGCTCCATCACCATGATGGGAAGCCCCAGGATAGCCAGAAATACAAGGTAGATCAGAACGAATGCCGCTCCGCCGTATTTTCCGGTGATATAAGGGAAACGCCATACATTCCCCAGCCCTACTGCACATCCCACAGATATCAGTATAAATCCAATGCGGGATGAAAATTTTTCTCGTTGCTCCATTTCATAATCCTCCTCACTCTCCGTCCTCCAGCTGCCCAAAGTCTTTCTTCTCAAACTCCTGGATAGAGATGCTCTTCTTGTTGGGGTTTGCAAATACAAAGGTCTTGTCCACATTCTCCAGGTAATTCTGAATCTTGTCGTTGGTGGCGCTGATGATGACCTGGAAGCCCAGGCTCCGGATCAGACCGATACAGCTGGCCACCTGCTCGCCGTCCATCTTGGAAAAGGCCTCATCCAGCACCACCAGGCGGATGGTGGGCTTTCGCATGAGCCGGGCGGGCATGTTGATGCGGTACGCCTGGGCAAAGCTGGCAAGCAGCGCCACGTAAAGCGGGTTCTGGCCCTCGCCGCCTGAATTTTTCTTTAACATTTTGCTCAATTTCAGCTTGATCTGCTCGTTCTCACCCTGGATGATCTGCTGCATGTCAAAGGACAGATAGGTGCGGTAGTCCGCGTACTTGTCCATATTCCGCTTGGCTTCCTCCTGCTCCTCGGCGCCGGCGTCCACCGGCGGAATGAACACAGTCATCAGCTCGTTCAGCATGGCTCCATACTTTTCGTTGTGCTCCATGGAAAAAAGATTCATCTGGTTGTCCATATTGTCCGCCAACTGGTTTGGATTGATATCCAGGGAGCTATCCATGAACATGTCATAGTATTTTCCGTCCTCCCCATGGTTCCTGGTGAATACGAACTGGTACTTGTCTTTGCCGAAGTCCAGCTTGTCAATGATCTTGTTCAGCTCATTTTTGCGATCCATGGCATCCTTGATGGCGCTTCGGATCTTATAGATGAAGTCATTCTGGAAATGCTGTACCGCTGACTTGGCCTGTTCCTTCGCCATCTTCTGGTATTTTTCCAGATCCTGAAACTGCAGCTCCTCAAGAAGCTGATCGTACTCCGCGTTATCCTGGCTCATCTGCTTGAAGCTCCTGTTGGGATGAGCCTTCAAATACGCGCCGCGCTCCTCTGCCAGCACTGTGAAAAGGCGCTCCTTTTCCTCCCTGGCTGTCTCTGTCCTAGCCAGATACCTGCGCTTCAGCTGCTCGTAGGACACCCGCGTTTCCTTTGCCACAAGCTGCTTTGCTTCCTCCTCCAGCTCTTTTACCGCGGTAAACTCCTTTTCCAGTTGAGTCAGCAGCCAGGTGTCATCGATCCGCTTCTGCTTCTCCTGTTGGATGGTCTGCTTCAGCAGCGTAGATTTTTCCAGGGCTTCCCGAAGCTTCTGTTCCTGCTTCTGCAGGGCTTCCTCCACCTCTTCCCGCTGACGTTTTAAGCGTGCCACATCCTTCTGCTGCAGCTCCAGAATCCTTTTTTCCAGGCGTGCCTTGTCCCTGGCTCTGGCCTTGCTCTCCCGGATATCGGAAAGCCATTCCATGTATTCCTCCGAACGTTTATCCAGCTGTTCCATGGACAGCATCTGGTCATATTCCCGCTGTTGGCTAAGCTTCGGAGTCAGCTTTTCTTCCAGATTCTTTGCCTGCTTTTTCAGGAGGGCAATCCGCCGCTTTAAGCTTTCCGCGCCGATATACGCCTCCCTGGTGTAATTTCTTGGGTTCATATGGGACAGCTTGTAGCCGTGATACACCATACAGTCGTCCATCACAGCCACCGGATGCTGCCGCATCTCCTCGATGGAATCGCATTTGATAACACTACCCAGCAGATAGTTCAGGTAACTCACCACATAGGGTTCCCTGGCCTTGACAGCCTCCGCCAGGGCATGCTCCTTCACCCGGTGTTTCACGGCGGTGATCTTCTCCGTGTCCAGCACCGCAGCCTTGTAATATTTCTTACTGTCCAGCTCCCGGTAGATCTCCATGGCGTCCCGGACATACCTGGGCTCCACAATGAGCAGAAGCTTGTTGCTGCCCATATAGCCCTCCACCGCGTTGCGCCAGCGCTCCTCCTTAATGTCGATCAGGTCTGCCAGAATATCCACCCGGACAGCCTTTCCAAGCTTTCTGGACAGCCCCTGATACACGTACTGCCTCGCTTCGGTAATCTCCCTAGGATATACCTTGCTGCCCTTGTGCAGCTCGGCCAGGTCAGACTGCACCTCGTGAAGCTCCCGACGCAGCCCGCGAATCTCGTTGTCCAGCTCCGCCTTCTCCTCCCGCACCTCCTGGAGAAGTTCCAGGATGGCTTCCTGCAGCTCCGTCAGCTGCTCCAGTTCAATCTCGTATGACACAAACCGTTCAATATTCCAGAGGATGGCATTGGAAGCCATATCGTTGTCCGCCCACTGCTTCAATCTCGCTGCAGTCTCATCCCACCTGGATTTGCTGCGGTTCATGCGTTCCAGCAACAGATTGATGTTCTTCAGCTGATCCACCGCCTCCTCATAGCCGGTCTCCGCAATCAGCCGGATCAATTCTTCCTTCTGGCTGCTCAGCCTCTCCTTCTCCTGCTCCAGCTCCTGAAGTCTGCCTTCAAGAACAGCCAGATCCTGCTCATGGAGCACCGCCCGCTGCTCCAGCTCTTTTACTTCCTCCTGCTGCTTTCGAATCTCAAATTTTTTGGAAAAATACGTATATCTTGTCAGATCCTCCTGCTTCTCCTGCACCAGAAGATATTTTTCATGAATCCCCGTAAGCTCGGCGATCTCCTGGCTGGTGTCCATGATCTTCTTCTGCATGCGCCCGTACTGCATAACGCTCTCCTGCATATCCTCGATGTGGATATCCTGCTCCATGCAGATATATTCCTTCACAAAATCCTCCAGCTTACTGTTCATCTTAAAAGGAATGGCCCGCTTGAACAGCATGGGGAATTTGTCCATGTCCAGCCCCCCCAGATAGTCATCATACAGCCTGCGGCGGAAGGATTCATTCCGGGAGGTGGTAAAATACGCATTCTTGTCCATGGTTCTGGCAAGGTATTCCTTCAACTCCTCCGTGGACATAGCCCGGTGTTCGATCCGGTAATCGTTGCTTAGCAGTCCGCCTTTATGCCAGAAAAAGTACCGGGAGATCTCGTTGGTGGCTGTCTCCACATCGAACACCACGCCCACGCACTGCTTCTCCTTTGCATCGCTCTCTGTAAGCTCCAGAACGATGGTACTGGAAAAATTTTTATTTCTAAGATAGGCGCTCTCATTGTTCTCCTCGATATTCACCATCCCACGCAGATACTCGATCAGATTCCGGTCGGAATCCTCCGCAGCCGCTTTGTTAAAGAAGCCGCGGCCATCGGTGTTGGCGTACAGCACAATCTGCAGTGCGTCTATGATGGTAGATTTTCCGCTGCCGGAATGGCCGGTGAAAAAGTTGATCTCATCGTGAAAGGACAGTATCTTCCGGTCGATGTAATGCCAGTTGTTCAGGCACATCCTGGAAAGCACTGTATACCGTTCTCTATTCGTCTTCGTTTCCATCTGTGTCCTCCTCAAAGGATTGTATCAGTTCCCGCACCTTATCCCCGAAAAGTACCATGTTAATGCTGGGGTAGATCATCAGTCTGCTCTCTGTCTCCAACTCTTCCATGGGATCCATGACCTCAATGAGCTGATAGCGCTTCAGCAGTGTCAGCGTCCGCTTGATCTCTGTGGGGGAGGGACGCTCTTTTAAGAGCTGAAAAGAACCCACCCGGGCATTCAGATCCCCCAGGGTGGTGAATATGTTGACGCTGGTGGAAGCCTGGGACATCTGTTCATCGTAGATAAGCTTCAAGATCAGAAGGTAGATGGTGGCCAGCTTTGGAAGCCTTTCTGCCATCACATCTTCACCTGCCAGATACAGAACTCCGGTCTGGCTGTTCTCTTTCAGTTCAATGCCCGCAATGGAAAAATATTCCTGCAGGAAGGCCAGGTGCTTGTTGCAGATGCGGAAATCCCTGTTGAACAGGAGTCGTCCTGTCTTTTTGTCATATTTACGCTCTAAGAGGAAGGTCTGACGCAGCAGGACGCGAATGATCTCAGTGAGCTGCTGGCGTTCTTCGTCGGGGAGCTGGGTGATGTAATCTATCATAAATTCTCCTTTTTTATAACTGCTTCTTTATAAAATGCAGTTTGGGGTATCTGTATCTTCCATTGTCTACGGTCTCTGTGGCAGATACATCTACCATAAAGCTGCTGTTTCGTTTTACCGCGTAGTCGTAGGCAAGAATCAGCTTTTCAAAGTCATCCTCCGATTGTACGGTTTCTTCCGTAATCTCTACATTCCCATCCATATCCATACCGGCTTCCAGAAATTCTTCGATCTGCCTTCGGGTGAAACGGTGGGTGATCTTATTCAGGCGGAGGATTTCTTCCTTGGAAAGCTCTTCTCTTTCCTCCTCCGGCTCCAGCTGCTCGATAAAATTTTTCCGGGGTGAGCGCTTTTTGTACAGGGAGCGCTCCGCCAGGAGGCGCACATCGGAAAGATTCAGCAGCGCGGCTGTCTGATTCAGGGCTTCGGCATTGTCCTCCATGCCAGACATATGATTCAGAAGGGTGATGATGAGCCCCTTCATGCTGCCCTCGCCGTTCAGAAGATAATTCAGGCGCACCACAGTGGCTTTGACATACTTCATGTGTTCCTTATCCATATTAGCGATGCGCCGCTCGATATCGTCAAAGCCGTTTTCAATCCGCTCCAGCACCTCCATGACGTCCTGCTCTGCTATTTCGCCGTGCTCTTTCTCCGTCAGATCCACAATCCAGGCGTAATCCTGCTGCATCTGGTGGAGCCAGTTCTTGATATCACTTTTATAGATATAGAAGTTGTCACTGGTCTTTAAGATGTGATATTTTTTATTGATAATCTCCTGCACATAGCCTTCCAGATGTTCTTTTAAAAGTTCCCCGTAGAAGTTCTTTTCCAAAAGGCCTGTAAAAAATTTGTCCATATTATGGAGCATATCCTGCAGTGTCTTATTCAGCTTCCGGGTGTTCACAAGGGCGGTTTTTAACATATGAAAGTTGGACCGCTTATCATTTTTCAGGGAAAAAAGAATGGCGTATATGTTCTGGATATACACCTCCGTGGTGTCCATGTCCTCGTTTATCAGCCGTTCAAAGGCCTCGATGAAGATGGCGGCATAGTCCGGAATGATGATGTTGGTCACCTGAGCGTAATAGTCCTCCAGCTTTTTCAGCCACTGGCTCTTAAGAAGCCAGTTTAAGATGCGGTTTGCCGGGGTCTCCAGGAGATCCAGCTCCGTCTCATTTTCCTCCCGCTCCATGTGAATGCGCTTCTGGGAAAAATAATCTCCAAGGATCCGGATACAGGATTCCCGGCTTAAGAAATAGCTGTTGTACTGATATTCTTCATTTATGATGAGTAAAGCTTCTATGTAGGTGTCCCGGTTCGGCGAGCGGAACAGGCTGTAGAAGCTTTCCGGTATCTGATATTGGAATTCCATGGGGGGTGTCCTTTCTGACTCCATTCGCAGCGCGCGCTCGACACATCTGATTTTTTGACGTCCTGGCACTATTCTTGGCCCCATTCGCAGTGCGCGCTCGAATCCGCTTCGCTTCTTCTCGCTCACGGGCATTCGCCCTATCATGCCGTCAAAAATCATCTGTTTACGAGCAAGCTCGACACATCTGATTTTTTGACGTCCTGGCACTGCTCATTGCTTTCGTGAACATTATACCTTTAATCCTGGGAATTGTAAAGTTTCTCGGCAGAAAAAATTACCACCCCATTTCATGAGCCACGTATTCTTTTAATCTAAAACTTGTTGAAAAATGTTCTGTTTTGTTGTATACTTAGGAAGATTTCCAGAGATACCAAATGGAAAAAAATAAAAACAGACTGCTCCTGCCAGAGCCGCACACCTATTATACCGGCGGCAGCGAGCTGCTGCGATAAATGGAGTAATTATGACACCGATAAAACAGACGATAAAAAAAACAATCCTTTCCATCCTCTCTCCCATAAAGATTCTGGTAAAATGGATGATATTCTCCATTTTATCCGGACTGCTCATCGGGGGCGTGGGCACATTGTTTTTCTACTGTATGAAATATGCCACGGAAGCCAGAGCTGCTTATCCCTGGCTGCTGTTCCTCCTTCCGGTGGGCGGCCTTCTTATTGTAGGTTCCTACCACCTGCTTCATATGAAGAATGACACCGGAACCAATCGGGTGCTCTCCGCCCTCCAATCTGAAGAACAGATTCCTCTGAAAATGGCTCCCCTGATCTTTTTTTCCACTGTACTGACGCATCTGTTTGGCGGCTCCGCAGGGCGGGAAGGCGCTGCCCTGCAGCTCGGCGGAAGTATCGGCCATTCTCTTGGACGGCGTTTCCGTTTTGACGAGAAGGATCAGAAGATCATGATCATGTGCGGCATGAGCGCGGCCTTTTCTGCGCTCTTTGGTACGCCCCTGGCCGCCGCTGTCTTCTCCATGGAGGTGTTCTGCGTGGGAATCATGCATTATTCCGCACTGGTACCCTGCGTCATTTCCTCCCTTGTGGCCCATGGATTTGCCACCTATTTTCAGATTGCACCGGAACATTTTACTGTGGGAGCCATTCCCGAATTTACAATTATGACTGCCGCTAAAATTGCTCTTCTGGCTCTGCTCTGCGCAGGGGTCAGCGCCCTCTTCTGCATTACGCTGCACAGTTTTGAGCACTTGTATAAGAAATATTTAAAAAACCCCTACCTGCGTGTCATGGCAGGCGGGGTGCTTGTAATTCTTCTTACGCTCCTGGTTGGATCACAGGACTATAACGGCGCAGGCATGTTCGTCATTGAGCGATGCTTTGAAAACAATTATGTACCATACGCCTTCCTCCTGAAAATCCTGTTCACAGCGCTGACCCTGGGCGCAGGCTTTAAAGGCGGCGAGATCGTTCCTACGCTGTTCATCGGTGCTACCTTTGGCTGTCTCTTTGGAAATATCGCCGGGTTCTCCCCTGCCCTTTGCACTGCTGTCGGCATGGGTGCTTTATTCTGCGGCGTTACCAACTGTCCCATCACCTCTCTGTTCATTTGTTTTGAACTCTTCGGCTTTGAGGGGATGCCGTACTTCCTGCTGTCTGTCGCCATCAGCTATCTGGTGTCCGGCTATTATGGGCTGTACCACAATCAGAAGATCATGTACTCCAAATACAAAACAGAATGCATCAACCGGGAGACACACTGACTTAGCCGATCAACTCACAATCAACACACCACTATGCAAGCGTACCCTCTATTTCGTAGACAAAACCTCCCGGGGCTGCTCCGCCTCCGCCTCACTCTCCCAGGGCAGCACATCACCTGGCTCCTTTAGGTATTCCAGCAGCTGCCAGATGCCGTCCCCGGTGTAGGAGCTGACGTGAAAAACCTCCTGACACCCGGCCAGACGCAGCCAGTTATCCGCCCGGGCCACATTGGCCTCCGCGGCGTCGATCTGGGTCACCACGCCAATGACCGGACGGCAGGAAACAGCCGTCACACAGGGAGGAAACAGGGAGTAGGGCTCTGTGGCATTGATGAGCAGCGCCACCACATCCGCCTCATAGGAATACAGAGCCAACGCCCTGCCCAGGGTTCCGTTCTCCGCGTATTCTCCCGGCGTATCGATCACCACATCAAAATGGTTGATATACTGGGTCTTGTGATAGTGAATCGTATCTCCTTTTAAAGCTTGACGCAGCGTTGTCTTTCCACACTCGCTGCGCCCTACTAACATAATCTTCTTCATAATCGTCACGTCCTTGTGATCTCGCACACAGTAAATCCAAGCTTCTCAATCAGATATGTATTGATCGCCCGTATGGCTTCCTCCACAGAGGACACTGTCCCTGTAAAAATAAGAGTTCCGCTGAACCGGTCGATAAAACCAAGCTCAATGTCTGCACTCTTCACAGCCAGATCTCCCGCGATCACGGAGATCTCCGCCGGGCTCATGCTTAAGATGCCGATAGCCGCTCTGCTGTAATCAATGCTGGGATCCAAGCCCAGCTTCTTATATACGATAGGCTGGGGACTTGCAATAATGTGAGCCAATGTCACCTGCTTGCCGGGAACCAGCTCCTGCACGATTCTCATCTTGCCTTCCTGGGAAGGGGGTAATTGAAATTCCACACAAATCAACTCCTTTGCATCCTATAATACAACACAAAACAACAAAATACAAGAGAAAATCAATATTTTTGCAAATAACTTCTCACACTTCAAAAATAATATCGTAATTGATACGATGATAAAAGGCTTCCTCCACCGTCCTGCCTTCCAGATTCCCTTCTCCCAACATCCACATGACCTTGGCAATCACAGCCTCCAGCGTCATGTCATAGGATTCCAGGATGTTACATTCCTGCTTAATCTTATTTCCCACTTCATAAACCGTCATATCGCTGCCCTCGTGGGCTACCTGTGTCGCCATGATAACGACCGTGTCCGGGAACTCCTGACAGAGCTTGTAGAACTCCTCCTCGATGGAGGCTGGGATACCGCCCACGCCAAAGCTCTCCACGATGATGCAGTCGTGTTCTTCAAACAGGAACCGCAGCACCTGTGGGGATATTCCAGGTATCAACTTTAACAGGAAGATCCGTTCATTCATTTTTTCATAAAACTGAACCTCCTCCTCACAGGATGTCATCGGAATATACCGAAGGATCCGTCCATCCTGTATGGCAGCAAGGTAAGGATAATCGATACTCTCAAAGGCATTGTAGCTCTTGGAGCGAATCTTCTTGGCTCTTGTTCCCGCAATCACTTTGCCGCCGAACACGATCTGTACGCCGCAGGATGCATCGTCCGTGGCGTAGCGAAAGCTATCTATAAGATTCGTTTTAGCGTCGGTGATCTCCAGGTCAATGGACTTCTGGGCGCCGGTGATTACGATGGGTTTGCGGGAATTCTGGATCATGTAGGACAGAGCTGACGCCGTGTATGCCATGGTGTCCGTTCCGTGGGCAATGACAAATCCGTCATAGCTGTTATAATGCGTCCGAACAGCATCCATAATCAGCCGCCAGTGCTTTGGCTCCATATTGGTGCTGTCAATGTTGCAGACCGAGAAGGCCTCTGCCTGACAGAATTCCTGTATCTGCGGCACATAATCCAGTATCTCCCCCGCATCAATCTGAGGACTCAACCCGTTATCGGAATGCTTGGAGGCAATGGTCCCCCCCGTTGCCAGAAGTAATATTTTTTTCATGCCAGCGCCTTCTCCTTCCATTTTCCTCTCCCATAGAAGAGCACTGTGATCAGAGCTCCCAGCAGCCAGGAGCAGAGCAGAGAGATAAAAATACACTCCTGCTGTCCATTGGGAAGCTCAGGCGTCCTTGTCAGATAAGCAATGCCGTAGGCAATAGGCACACGGACGATAACTGTGGTAAATATAGAGATCCACATGGGGGTCATAGTATCGCCTGCTCCCCGCATGACGCCGGACAGGCTCTGTGTCACTGCCATAGCTACATACCCCACTGCGATGATGCTCATCATCCGCATGCTGATCGTCACCAGCTCCGCGGTATTGGTAAAGACGCCCATCAGCTGACGTCCAAACAGCAGGATCAGTCCTGTGATTGTCGAGGTGGTCAATACCGCAATCAGAGTTCCCTGCTTCGCTCCCTTTGTCACACGCTCATAGGCTCTCGCGCCCACATTCTGCCCGGCATAGGTGGTCATAGCCGATCCAAAGGAAAAATTCGGCAGCATGGCAAAACCATCCACACGCATGACAATGACATTGGCCGCAATAAACATCTCTCCAAAGCTGTTGGTCAGAGATTGTACAATGATTGCAGCCATGGAAAATATCGCCTGGGTCAGACCGGAGGGCAATCCCAGCCGGACAATATTGCCGCTGTACTTTTTGTGCAGCTTGACATATTCCAGCTTCAGATCAAAGACATCCATCATCCTGGCCAGCCGGATAAAACACAGAACTGCAGAGACCATCTGGGCGATCACCGTAGCCAGCGCCACACCGCTAACCCCCATTCCCAGTTTTGCCACAAATACAAGATCCAATACAATATTCAGTACCGTTGCCACCAGAAGGTAAACAAGAGCGGAAAATGCATCCCCAAGCCCTCTTAGGACACCGCTCAATATATTGTAATAAGCCAAGCCGACACATCCCACAAACATGATCAGCAGATAGGAGGCACACCAGTCCATAATACTCTCCGGCGTGTTCAAAAGTTCCAGTAGCGGCCGCACGATCACCACCGCCAGCACCATAATGATCACAACAGAGATGCCGGTCAGAAGAAGACAGTTTCCAACTGTATAGGAGAGCTCTTCCCGCTGTTTCGCACCAAAATACTGGGCCACCATGATGCTGGCTCCCATACTTATTCCGATAAAAAGCACCAGCAGCAGATTCAGAATCGGCCCGGCACTCCCCACTGCGGCCAGTGCGTTGTCGCCCACATATTTTCCAACTACAATGCTGTCCACCGTGTTGTACAACTGCTGCGCGATATTTCCGATCAGCATTGGCACGGTGAAGATTACAATCTGCTTCCAGGGCTCCCCTACCGTCATGTCGGTAGCCTGAAATAATTTTCTGATAGAATTCATTTTCAAAGACCTACTTTCCTAAATGTCGCAAAATGTATTATGCCACATTTTAAAATAGATTGCAATTCTTTTAAAAATATCGTACACTATTATGGAAACAGCCCTCGCAAATAGCGCAGGCTGAACGGTTACTTATTTTACATACGACAGATACACGAAAGCGAGGAATCATCATGTCCGGTTCAACACTTGGAACACAATTTAAGATCACTACATGGGGTGAATCACACGGCAAAGGACTCGGCGTTGTCATCGACGGCTGCCCGGCAGGACTCCCCTTGGATGAAGCATATATCCAGCAATACTTAAACCGCAGAAAACCGGGGCAGTCCCGGTATTCCACACAGCGCAGCGAAGACGATGCCGTACAGATCCTCTCCGGCGTCTTTGAGGGCAAAACTACCGGAACGCCCATCAGTCTTGTGGTATTCAACCAGGATCAGCGCTCCCGGGATTACAGTGAGATCGCAGGCTACTACCGGCCCGGCCATGCGGACTATACCTTTGACGCCAAGTACGGCTTCCGGGATTACCGGGGCGGCGGACGTTCCTCCGGCCGGGAGACTATCGGACGAGTAGCTGCCGGGGCTGTAGCCGCCAGAATTCTTCATGAACTTGGTATCTCCCTGCTCACCTACACCAGAGCCATCGGCACGGTGGAAATCGCATATTCCGCAGAAGATGTTGCATACGCCCTCTGTACCCCCACTGATACTGTTGTCAAAAACGAACTAGTCATGCCAGATCATGGAACCCCTGGAAACAGATCTGCTCTCCTCACCGCCATAGGCAGCAATCCCCTCTACATGCCAGATGCTGCGGCCGCCGCCCAGGCCCAGGATTACCTGGAGCAGTGCATGCGGGAACAGAACTCCGCCGGAGGGATCATCGAGTGCATCATCACAGGTGTTCCCGCAGGCATCGGCGATCCGGTATTTGACAAGCTGGACGCCAATCTGGCCAAAGCCATGTTCTCCATCGGCGCAGTGAAGGGCTTTGAGATCGGAGATGGTTTTGCCGCCGCCAGAGCTACCGGCCGCTCCAACAATGACAGCTTCTACTATGATGAGGACGGCAAGGTGAAAAAGCACTCCAACCATGCCGGCGGTATCTTGGGCGGCATCAGTGATGGAAGCCCCATCATCTTCCGCACCGCCATAAAGCCCACGCCTTCCATCTCCTCCACGCAGCAGACGATCCACAAGAATGGACGGAACATCGAGGTGAATATCAAGGGCCGCCACGACCCCATCATCGTTCCCCGGGCTGTGGTCGTGGTGGAATCCATGGCTGCCATCACCCTGGTGGAGCTGCTGCTCTCCAATATGGGCTCCACCATGGACAAGCTTAAAACCATCTATTAGAATAAGCTGTGAACTACTTTTCCTTCAGCTTATGTATGCAGATACAATTGGGTGTATCTACCTTGATCGGCGATTCACTCATAAGAAAATGCTTTTTCTCATAATCCACCTTGAACAGCGTGATCTCATTGGTGTCATGGTTCAGGCTTGCAAAATGCTCTCCATCCGGAAATATTCCCAGCATCTTAGGATAATCTCCGCTGATCTTGGAATCACACATCACCGAGAGCATTCCCGTCTTCGGATCCACATCATAGATGATCACGCTGTTGGTTCCTGCGTTGGAACAGAACAGGTGCTTCCCATCCGACGAGAGTTCCATGCCGGAAGCACCGCTGTTCTCTTTCTCAGAGGCGTTCACGGTAGAAATGCTCTGGACAAAATCAAATTTCGGTCCCTTGGGGGTGCATTCATATTGATAGACCTCCACGGTATTTTTCAATTCACACAGCACGTAGGCGAACCGTCCATCCTTTGTAAACCGTATCAGTCTGGGCGCGGAATTCAGCGGACATCTCAGGATATCCACAATCTTCATCTTCCCGCATTCGTAATCCAGCTGATAGATCTTGATGTGATCCAGTCCACCGTCCACCGCACAGAGATAATTCTGCTTTACCGGAGTCAGCTTTACACAGTTCACATGCGGTCTGGAATTGCGCTCCGCAATATTCCTCCCCATGCCCTGATGAAAGATACCGTCTGCGATTTCCCCAATACTGCCATCCTCATTCAGGTGCATCATGGTCACACGCCCGTCGTGGTAGCCCGCCACGAACAAGTACCGATTCTTATCATCCACCTCCACATAGCACCCCCGCATACCGCCGATCCACTTCTCATTCAAAGGCTCCAGATCTCCGTCCGGCAGAATACGGAAGGATTCCACCCCCTCATCCGCGATGGAATACAGAAATCTTCCATCCTTCGATACGGTCAGATGGGACGGATTGTTGATGGGAATCACCTTCCGCTCCTTCATTCCTTTCTCCAGATCCACATCATAAAGATGGATCCCCACACTGTTTCCATGGGTATATGTTCCTACGTAAGCCACATATCTCTCACTGTTCATCTGTATGTTCCTCCTCTTCTTGTCTGCGTAGTATATCAAAAATTGCTATGCAATT
The DNA here is from genome assembly GCA_902463835.1 of uncultured Lachnospiraceae bacterium. Lineage (GTDB taxonomy): Bacteria > Bacillota > Clostridia > Lachnospirales > Lachnospiraceae > 14-2. Next base: position 1,000 of record CABQGZ010000023.1, on the reverse strand, counting down.
TTTGATGGATGGCCATCCGGCCGCTTCCAACTCCACCCAAAGCTTCTGCCTGGGATGTGGAGCTGCCTCCATGAGATTCCCCTCCTCGTCCAGGATTCTTTTTACCATCACCAGGATATTCTGCCCGTCCGGCTTCATGATCTCGATGGTCTCCCCCACGGAAAACTTGTTGCGCTGCTCGATCCGGCACATTCCCCGCGCATCCCGTTCTTCAATAATTCCAAGGTAGGTGTACTCCTTCACATAAGTGTTATTGTCATAGATCTGCGTGGTCTCATCCGGCTTTCCAAAAAAGAACCCGGTGGTGAACTGGCGGTACGTACAATTCGATATCTGCTCCCGATACCAGGGCAGACGCTCCTCATACAGCTTCGGATCCGCAAGATAGTCATCGATTGCCTTCCGGTACGTCCGGGCAACCGTGGCCACATAGAGCGCCGTCTTCATCCTTCCCTCTATCTTAAAGCTGTCAATCCCAGCCTCTATCAGCTCCGGAATATGCTCGATCATACACAGATCCTTGGAATTGAAAATGTAAGTGCCCCGCTCATTCTCATACACCGGCAGATATTCTCCCGGCCGCTTCTCCTCCACAACCGCATATTTCCAGCGACAGGGATGGGTACAGGCGCCCCGGTTGGCGTCCCTCCCGGTAAAATAATTGCTGAGCAGACACCTTCCGGAATAGGAGATGCACATAGCTCCATGAATAAAGGTCTCAATCTCAAGCTCCTCCGGTATATGCTCCCGAATCTCCCGAATCTCCCTTAAGGAAAGCTCCCGCGCTGAAACCACGCGCTTGGCTCCCAACCCATGCCAGAACAGATAGGTTCCGTAATTTGTGTTGTTGGCCTGGGTGCTGATATGAATCTCAATTCCCGGACAAACCTCTTTTGCAATGTTAAAAATACCAGGATCTGAGATGATCAGTGCGTCCGGACCGATCTCCTTCAATTCTTCAAAATACCGGTGCACCCCGGACAGATCCCCGTTGTGTGCC